>NZ_WVRN01000003.1 GCF_013112245.1 Ruegeria sp. HKCCD4315
ATGAGCCTGTCGACCCACATCGCACCTGCGACAGACCGCTCGCACAGATGAGCATCGATGAGATCTGCGAAGCGGTCTTCGATCTTCACAATCAGGTGATCGATTTATATCGGTATTTGCAAGGGCGTGCCGAAATACCCGAAGCACGCGAACTCCTTCAAGCACTACTGGAAATGGAAGAGCACGAGACCATGCGTTTGGCGCAGCAGAGCAATCGCATCCGGGATATGTGAACTCCGGGGTCAGGATCCGCTTTCCACAGCTCCGCCCGCAATCGGCGCGGCCTGTTCCATCGCGTCGAGAATGGCGTTCGTGGTCAAGATCTCAGGCAGGGCGATGCCTTCGGGGGCCGACGGGCCGTAGACGATGTTGAAGGGGATCCCGAACCGGCCATTGTCCTCAAGGAACCGGGCGATCACATCGTCGGGGCGGGTCCAGTCGGCCTGCATCGGAATTGCTTTGTCCGATTGCAGCGTTGCCAGAACCTCGCCGCGTTCCAGCACCAACGCTTTGTTGGCCTTGCAGGTCAGACACCAGTCGGCTGTGACATCGACGAAAACCACCTCGCCGCGCGATACAAGGCGGGCGATTTCGGAGCGGCTGAAGGTAATCCATGGGATCTCTCCGGCTGGCTCAAGCAGCCTGGACCGGTCTTTGCCGGCAATCGCAACCGGTGCAGCAAACGCTGCGGTCAGCGTCAGCAACAGGGCTGTCCAGCGCAAAACGGGTGGCATCATCGTACTTTTCCAGATCAACAGGACCAGCACAGTTGCAGCCAGCACGGTAGCAGTTGCAGCAGTGTCTCCGGCCACCCCGACCATCACCCAGACCAACCAGCCGATCGTGGTCAGCAGTGCCGCCGACAGGGCCCATTTTAATCCCACCATCCAACGCCCCGGTTTAGGCAGAGCGGCGGTAAGTTTCGGGTGCACTGCAACCAGCAAGTAAGGAATGGCCAGCCCGACCCCCATTGCGGTGAAGATTGCCACTATATCCACCGGTCGGCCGGTCAGGGCAAAGGCCACCGCCGTGCCGAGGAAGGGGGCCGAGCAGGGCGTCGCCAGAACTGCTGAAAAAGTTCCGGTCAGGAAATCCCCGACCAGCGACACTCGGCCCTTTTCGACATGGGCCAGCCGGGTGTTCAGCGACTGCGGCAGCGTGATCTCGAACAAGCCCGCGAGGCTGGCTGCAAAAACCGCCAGCACCACGATCATCACCGCGAGGAAAAGCGGATTCTGGAACTGGATGCCCCAGCCGACGGAATAGCCCAGCGACCGCGCCGCAATGGTGATAGCCGCCAACAGCCACATGAATGCCAGGATTCCGGCTGCCGAAGCCAGGAACCCGGCGCGAATCTGCGCTGCAGAGCGGTCGCGAGCCTTTACCGCCGAGGAAAGCTTGATCGACAGAACCGGCAGCACGCAGGGCATGACATTCAGGATCAGCCCGCCGCCCACCGCCAGCAGAATGATCCAGACCAGCGCGCTGGTCGAAGTTTCGGCGGCCGCGATTTCATATGGTGGCGGGGTAGGGGGTGCGTCGGTACGGGGCGCAAACTCGGCCACGCGGTTGGTGTCGGTAACCGTGACGGACAAGGCGGTGGGGTCCTGTGCCAGAGCGAGGACCGGAAACTGCACCCATAGCTGACGCCTGTCGCCAGCGAGCCGGATGTCGGGTGCACCAAACGCGGTGTCACGTCCCATGTCGGGAAAGACATCAGGCGCATCAAAGGGCAGGTCGCTGGTGAAATTCAGCGTCAGCATCTCGGACTCGGTATCCAGGGTCGCGGCGTCGGACTTCATTCCGCTTGTGTTTCCCGTGGTTGGCACCCGCGACAGAAAGGCATTTATAAGCCGGGCCGAGTCCTGATCCCGACCCGTTCCCTGAGTCAGCGACAAGTCCAGCGAAAACTCGACCGGCACACAGATATCGGAACAGATCAGCATTGTCACAGCGGCCTTCAAGTCAACTGGCGCTCCGGGGTTCTCGAGTGTGACGGTCAGTGGAAAGACCACTTCGTCCTTGTACCCGAAATTCTCGATCCCGAAGGCGCGAAAACGGATCGGCGCGGGCCAGTGAAACTGTACGTCGCTGACGTTTTGCGAGCCGTTCCAAGTGATCTTGGGCGGAATTCCCACCTCACCAGGCGATTTCCAGTAGGTTTTCCAATCTTCGCCCAGTTTCAGATGCAGTCCTGCAGTGATCGTCTTGATGTCAGGCGCGATCCTGTCCTGCGCGGTAATTATGTGTGCGACCAGGGGCTCTGATTCATACGCTTGGGATGTAGCTGCAAGGCTTGTCCCGGCGGAAGTCTGGCCGAAGATTAACCCCAAGATCATAATACATAAATTTAGGAGTGTTCTCGCCATTGCGCGTTGCCATCGGTTGTTTTGCACCCGTCTCTGCCAGATTCCAGCGCTGGAGGGTCAACGAGCCGGAATGTCACATCCCCACGATCAGCTCACGAAACCTTCGCGCCCGTCTTCGCAGATGAAATAGGCCCCGCCATCCGCGCCCTCCCATTGAACCCGGCAACCTTGGGGCAGGGCGTATTCAGGCTGCGGCGGTTGCAGCGGGCATAGTTTAGGGCGTGGTGCGCAAGCCGCCAGCGAAAGAGCGGCCAGCGACATGGCGGCCAACCTTGAGTACCAAAGCTTCATGATTGAAGATTATTGCCGGTGTACTGGGTTCGGTCCGACCGCGGCGTCTGTTGCCTTTGGTCTTTCCGATTCAGATTTGTTCGAATGACAGGATTTTCCCATCGCCTTGTGCATAAAGAAATGGGCTCCGAGGCACAGGATCAACGGTGCGAAAAGACCCAAGGATTCAGAAAGCCCGCCAACCGTCCCGCCGGCGATCAAGTAGAGAGCGATCGGCGTTATCATGGCAATGCAGCAAGCCATCATGCCCCATTTCATGATCTTGCGACCGGCAAGCGGTGCTGCCGCCTGAGGCGTATCTACGGTTTGATTGTCTTTCACGCTCAACTCCAAATTTGGGATTTGAGACCTCTGGTAACGCCTTCCCGCGATGGAAGGTCAAGCTGTTTGAGTGTTGCGTTTGTTATTGAAACCCAGCAACAATCAGTTTTGTCTTTAGTTCTAGAAGCAACAATGCTGATGGCACGCATAGTCCAAAGCTTTGGTCCTTCAGTCAAAGTTAAGACGAAAGAGCACTTACCCAAAAAAGAAATGGTTTCTCTGAAAGCATCCCATTAGGTGCTTGCTGTACTTTTTTGCCTCAATTATTGGCGCACTAAAGAGCTCATTCACAGCAATCCGCCTGTTTTAATGTGCACCGGGCTACAACACATAATTTTATCGACTACCGACTTGCACGATAGCCACGATCGCACTACTTGAGCCTAATGGTGCGGAAGCTGATCATTGTTTTGAGAATGGCGTTTTTGACAAGCGTCTGCTTGACGGTGGCATTCGTCGGCACGGTTGCTTATGCAAACAATGATTTTAAGACCGCAGACACACACAACCAACACGATGTTTCGATCGCTTCAAAAGCAACAGAATTCAAACACGACCATAGCCGTTTACATTCTTCAACTGATCAACGTCACGCGGATGACTACGTGAACCATGGCGGGGAATGTCATTCCGGTATCTGTTGTGTTGGTGAATATCCGACCCACGTAGGACTTGCGGTTTTGGCTGAAGCTTTTGGCCAGAAAAACCGTAACATGGATTCCGACATCCACAACTCTCAAGCGCCTCTGACGCCCGATCGTCCTCCACAAATCTCCTAACATCCACACGCCCGTCAGCGCGGGTTTTCATGTTGTTTCGGTTCGAGCATGCAATGCGACCGTCAGGAGATTATTATGCGTGGAAGATATGCGGCACTATCAGTACTTGCCTTGGCGTTTGGCCTGGGTGGAGGTGTCTTTCTTGAAAGACTGTACCTGAATCCAATTGATCAGGGCCAGTCGAACGAACCAGAGGTCCTTTATTGGGTAGCACCGATGGATCCGAATTTTCGGCAGCCTGGACCTGGAAAATCGCCGATGGGTATGGACTTGATCCCGGTTTATTCTGGGCAGGAACCTACCGGCGACCCTGAAGAAGTCACCCTGAGCGCTGCGGAAATCAACGCAATTGGTGTTCGAACTGCGGTTGCACGCATGACTGATATCGAACCTCGCATCGAGACGGTGGGTTTCGTCGGCTTTGACGAACACCTGACCAATCACGTTCATACGCGTGTTGAAGGTTGGATTGAGCAACTGAAAGTTCGAGCGGTCGGTGATCGGGTTGAGAAGGGGCAAGTTTTATTTGAACTCTTTTCACCACTGATCGCAGCTGCGACCGGCGATCTTGTACGCGCAGTCGAAGCTGGTGACCCGCGGATTTTGGACGCGGCGCGCAATAAGTTGATCAGCCACGGTATGTCCGCTCGTCAGGTTGCTGAGATTGAGGCGGGCGGTGAGTTGGTTCGAAATGTGGAGATTGAGGCGCCTCAAAACGGTGTCGTCATAGCTCTGAATGCCGCCGATGGCATGTACCTGCAGCCAGGCACGCTTGCGTTTTCGGTCACCGATCTTTCCGAAGTATGGTTGATCGTCGATGTTTTCGAACGAGATATTGCACGTTTGTCGGAGGACATGCGCGCAATAGCAAGGTTCGAGCACCTACCCGGTCGCACCTTCGAAGGCGAAATCGACTATGTTTACCCTGAGCTTGATCCGCAAACCCGAACTCTTCCCGTCAGACTGAGTTTCGATAACACCGACGGCGTGCTGCGGCCGGGCATGTTTGGCAGTGTTAGCCTTATACCGGATGAAAGCCGGAATGTTCTCACTGTTCCCTCAGAGGCGCTAATTCGTACTGGTTCGGCGGAACGCGTCATCTTGAAAACAGGCGATGGTACTTTTCGCCCGAGACTGGTGACTACAGGTCTTCGAGACAGTTTCGGCGAGGGGGGACGAACAGAAGTTCTACAAGGGCTTGAACCCGGCGAGGAAGTTGTCGCATCCGCACAGTTTCTAATCGACAGTGAAAGTGCTTTGAGCGCCGGCTTCACGCGTATGGCACCAACGGACACCGAACCAGCACGCGGGGCAGGTACCCTGGTTTCACTCGATGCCCAAAATCGTATGGCAACTGTTCGTCACGACGTTCTCGAAAGCCTTGATTGGCCCGCAATGACTTCGCAGTTTCCGGTGAGGTCTGGTGTTTCGCTCGACCGTTTGAATGCTGGCGACGCGGTTGCTTTCGTGATCGCGCGGGGTGCGGATGGGCTTCTGAGCTTGATGGAGCTTGCACCAGACGATGGTATTGCCGGAACTGGAGCCGGAATCGCGCGCGCCGTCACTTCAGACGGCAAATTGACGCTTGAGCACGGACCGATCCCCGAGCTCGGTTGGCCCGCCATGACAATGGATTTGCCTGTTGTGGGAGTAGATCTCACTACCGTGCCAATCGACATGCCAATTGAGTTTGATCTGGCTGAGGGAGAAGGGGGGCTGTTCTCGATTGTGGCAGTTCGCGAAGAGGGCTCGCCGCCGACGGATTCAGTTGAACCCGAAGAAACCATCACGCCTTCTGCTCCACCGATTGTAGTCACCGGCACGATCAACCTCGTTAATGCTGAGGCAGGAACTGCAACCATCACTCACGGGCCGATGACTGAGATTGGGATGCCGGGCATGACCATGGATTTCCCAATAGAGCCAACATTGGACCCAAACATGCTCGAAGTCGGTTCTGAAATGACTCTGACTTTCGCGCGTGCAGATGGCATGACAATGATCTTGGCCGCGGCAACGCCTATTGCGCCGCCGCTTCAGGTTTCTGGCCGGATTAACAGTATCGACCCGAACGCGCGTACTGCGAACGTAACACACGGTCCGATGACTGAGATCGGCATGCCGGGCATGACCATGGATTTCCCGGTTGCGGAGGGGATTGAGGTTTCTAACTTGCCTGTAGGGGTTGATGTTTCTTTGATCCTTCGCCGCAATCCCGACTTTTCGATGACGCTGTTAGAGGTCGCGCTTGATGGGAGTGTTACGCAGTGATCACGGCCATCATTCGTTCTTCGCTCGCCAACAGGTTCGTCATCTTGGCCCTCGCATTCATGATAGGAGTTGCGGGTATTTGGGCCATTCGTGAGACGCCGGTTGATGCAATCCCGGATCTGTCGGATGTCCAGGTAATTGTTCGCACGCCATATCCCGGGCAAGCACCTCAAGTTGTCGAAAACCAAATCACATACCCACTTGCGACAGCCCTATTGGCCGTACCCGGTGCAAAAGACGTTCGCGGGTTCTCGTTCTTTGGAGACAGCTTTGTATATGTCGTCTTTGAGGACGGGACGGACCTCTACTGGGCTCGGTCGCGTGTGCTCGAATACTTGGGCCAGATTACCGGTAGCTTACCTGAGGGCGTGTCTCCACAACTTGGCCCCGATGCGACAGGGGTCGGGTGGATTTATCAGTATGCGCTGGTTGACAGAACCGGAAATCATGATCTGGCTCAGCTCAGGACTCTGCAGGATTGGTTTCTGAAATATGAATTACAAGCCGTGGAAGGCGTCTCAGAAGTCGCCACCATCGGTGGAATGGTCAAACAGTACCAGGTCGTCGTCGACCCAAACAAACTACGAGCCTATGACATAACACTTGCACAATTGAGGACGGCTATTCAGGCGGCCAACCGCGAGACGGGCGGCAGCGTCATTGAGATGGGTGAAGCCGAATTCATGGTCAGGTCCTCGGGCTACATTGACGAATTGTCAGACCTCGCAAGCGCACCATTGATGGTCAACGACCGTGGCGCCGCTCTGACGCTTGGAGACGTCGCTGAAATCCGTCTGGGGCCTGAAATGCGGCGCGGTGTCGGAGAACTCGACGGGCAAGGAGACGCGGTTGGCGGAGTAGTCATTCTGCGATGGGGTGGGAATGCGTTGGCGACGATCAAAGCGGTGGAAGCGCGCATCGAAGAGTTGCGCTCAAACCTGCCGGAAGGGGTCGAAATCATAACGACCTACGACCGATCTGGTGTGATCGAGCGCGCTATCGATAACCTCCAGAAGAAACTGACGCAGGAATTCATCGTCGTTGTTCTTGTGTGCGCGGCTTTTCTACTTCATCTGCGGTCATCCCTCGTAATTCTTCTGTCGCTCCCTCTGGGAATCTTTGCCGCATTTATTCTGATGAAGGCGCAAGGAGTAAACGCAAACATCATGTCGCTCGGCGGCATAGCCATCGCTATTGGTGCGATGGTCGACGCATCGATTGTGATGATCGAGGCGATGCACAGGCGGTTGGAAAAAGAAAAGCTCACAGCAGAGAACCGATGGCGGATTGTGCAAGAGTGCGCTTCTGAGGTGGGACCAGCCCTTTTTTATTCTCTGGCGATTATCACGGTTAGTTTTTTGCCTGTTTTCGTGCTGGAAAATCAGGAAGGTAGGCTCTTCTCGCCACTCGCTTATACCAAGACCTACGCCATGGCTGCAGCCGCCATCCTTTCAATAACGCTGGTTCCGGTTTTAATGGGTTACTTTGTAAGGGGGCGTATTCTACCGGAGCGAAAAAATCCGCTTAATCGCTTGGTCGTGTTCCTGTACCGCCCATTTCTGGATGCGGCAATTGCCTGGCCATGGGCAACAACACTGTTGGCTGGCGTTCTGGTGACGTCCATGTGGTACCCGTACCAGAGAATCGGCTCTGAATTCATGCCCGAGTTGAACGAAGGCGATTTTCTCTACATGCCGAGCTTCTACCCCGGGATCTCGACGGGAAAAGCCCGTGAGGTGCTGCAGCAGACCAACCGCCTGATCGCGACCGTGCCTGAAGTCGAAACTGTTCACGGTAAAGTTGGGCGTGCGGAGACTGCAACCGATCCAGCACCACTAACAATGGTGGAGACCACTATCCAACTCAAGCCAGAAAAAGAATGGCGACCGGGCATGACAATGGAGAAAATCCGGAATGAGCTCGATCGTATCGTTCAGGTTCCGGGCGTTACAAATGTTTGGATCCAACCTATCAAGAACCGCATCGATATGCTTGCGACAGGTATCCGTACTCCTGTCGGTGTCAAAATTTCCGGCACCGACTTGGAGGTCATTACAGATATCGGGATCGAAGTAGAACGTGCGGTCGCTGATATTGATGGAACGGCTTCCGCCTACGCAGAGCGACCTGTTGGCGGGCGTTTCATCGAAATCGACGTCAAACGAGATGCCGCCTCCCGATACATGATGAGTGTTCGAGAAGTTCAGGACGTAGTTCAGACTGCAATTGGCGGTATGCAAGTGTCGGAATCTGTGGAGGGGCTGGAGAGGTTTCCGATAAACCTACGGTACCCTCAAGCATGGCGAGACAGCCCGGAACGGCTCGAAAATCTTCCTGTCGTCACACCGTCGGGTGCTCATGTGCCACTGTCCGCTCTCGCCGATATTCGAATAGTTGACGGGCCGGGAATGATACGATCGGAGAACGCTCGACGAACCGGGTTCGTGTTCATCGACATAGCGGGGCGCGACCTGGGCGGATATGTAGCCGAAGCACAAGAGGCGGTTGCAGAAAAGGTCAACCTGCCTCCAGGTTATTCGCTGACTTGGTCGGGGCAGTATGAGTACATAGAGAGAATGCAGGACAGGCTGACGATCGTTGCTCCTGCAACCCTACTAATTATCACGCTCATGCTTTTCTTGGCGTTCAATCGGGTGATTGAGGTCGGGATAATTCTTGCGGCGCTTCCGGTCGCATTGGCAGGTGGGGTTTGGTTCCTGTGGTATCTTAACTTCGATATTTCGATAGCTGTACTCGTGGGTTTCATCGCGCTGGCGGGAGTTGCGGTGGAAACAGCGATTGTCATGTTGTTGTACCTCAATCTTGCTTGGGAGAAACGTCGAGGGCTGGCGCAATCGGAACAGCGAAAGCTGACACGTGACGATATCGAAGACGCGGTGTTCGAAGGAGCCGTTCTTCGGGTTCGGCCGAAGGTAATGACTGTAGCCACGATCTTTGCAGCATTGATACCCATCATGTACGGCACCGGTACAGGCTCTGAAATCATGCAGCGGATCGCTGCGCCGATGATTGGGGGCATGGTGACAGCGACCCTTCTTACGCTTTTCGTCATTCCCGCAATATTCGTGATTTGGAAACGGCTCGCGCTCAATCGCGTGAACCGAGAGATCTCCCACACGATCCAGGAAGTGCCCCCTGCGCTTCCGGCAGAATAATACTCACAACCTTGAAACAGGAGCATCTGATGAGAACTTTGACTGCTATTGTGGCCCTATTGGCCGTGTCTACGACAACCAGCTTCGCGCAAACGAACCACGACATGGACCATTCCAACATGTCCATGTCGTCCGAACAGATGGAAGGGGCGGTTCACGCAAAAGCTTTGGTGAACTCAATTGGCGACGAAACCGCCAACGTCAGCCATGATCCGATCCCCGAGATCGGGTGGCCCGCGATGACGATGGATTTGCAGCTTCTTGAGAATGCCCAGATGATGGGTGAGATTAGCGCCGGTGACGAAGTCACACTGATGTTGGTCAAAAGCGATGGTGGTATGTATGCGATCGGCGCAATCATGAAAAACTGAGTCTGTTGATGCGGCAGCTATTCACCAATGATGTGATTGTTCGCCGTTTCAAGGACCGTAGGAAATTCTATGAACTAAGAGAAATGGAGTAGGAGCCACTCAAGAACCAAATCGTATTTTAACGATCTGTGGCTCTGCTCATAAGTTATCAGTCCATTGTCGGTTAAAGGCGCTATAAGCAATTCGTTGACTGATTGAAGCTCCAAAGCTCAGAAAATCTTCCGGCTGTTCTGAAGGAACAGAGCAATCCAGGCAAGCAGTACACAAACTGCCAACGCTTCGGTATCTCCGCCCCGCGCCACTGCAGTTAAACTTGCGCTAAATTCTGGAGTTGCTTGCGCAGCCCAGTGGAAGTCTGACCGACAAGCAAATCCCACATAAAACATTTCACAATTGGAATGTGTGTACTACATTGTCGCAGAGATGACTTCACGCGGCCATTCAACGGACCAGCGTCGAATTGTCTGGGGCGTTGCCTTGTTGGTTTTTGCTTCAGTCGAAAACGCAGCGCGGAGCGGTCAAAATGAGGATATCTCCAGGGCGACGACTTGGGAAAACGATACGACATGACAGCTAACACAAGAGAGCACTGGGACGATGTCTATGGCGAGAAGTTTGACACCCAATTGAGTTGGCTCGAGGATGATCCAGAGATATCGCTTGAACTCATCGAGTTGATCAGAGTGTCTAAGCCTTCATCCGTCATCGACATTGGTGGAGGTACATCTCGTCTTGCTGGAGCGTTGCTTGCGAAGGGGCTCCATGACGTGACAGTTCTCGATCTATCGCAGGTCGCGTTGGACACGTCCCGGGAAAGGTTGGGGCGCGCCGCTGAAACAGTCACTTGGATTTCCGCAGATATAACTTCTTGGGTCCCCGATCGCAGATATGACGTCTGGCATGATAGGGCGGTTTTTCACTTTCTCGTGGATACATCGCAACGCGCGGCCTATCTGGAAAGCGTGAAGAGAGGGGTAAAAATTGGCGGCCATGTGATCATTGCTACGTTTGCACTTGATGGGCCGGAGACTTGCAGTGGTCTCCCGGTCGCCCGCTATAGTCCGAGCGATATCGCCATGCTTTTCGAGGAACACTTTGAACTCGTCGCGCATCGCCATCACCTGCACCAAACCCCTTGGGGGGAAAGTCAGTCTTTCCAGGCCAGTGTTCTCCGCCGCTGCGATTGAGCCCACACCTGAAACTGGCCCAAGGCGGTGCGCTTCCAATAAGCTTTCAGAACGTGCCGATTGTGTTCACAAGTTACGTTTGGCCCTCAAAAACTGGCAGAACCACCTTAGCGCACAAGCCGCCAGTTTCCCCGTTTAGCAATTCTATCGTGCCACCGTGCGACTGGATGATCGTACGTGCGATCGACAGCCCCAAACCGGTTCCGCCAGTCTCTCGCGAGCGGGATGTTTCAAGCCGCACGAATGGGTCGAATACCGCATCGAGCATATGCTCGGGGATGCCGGGCCCCTGATCCTGGATCAATATTTTTGCCTCATTCCCCTCTTGCATGACCGAGACGTTGGCCCGGGCACCATACCGGCAGGCGTTTTCAATGATATTGCGCAGAGCTCGCTTCATCAGTATCGGCCGAAGCGTGACGGCCGGATTGTCTGCGACCGATACCTCAACCGTGTCACCGGCTTGCACAATGTCTTCGGTCGTTTTGGTTACGAATTCACCAATTGGGACGGTACTGGAAGGTTCGCGCGTGGCTACGCCCTTGGCAAATGACAGGGTGGAGTCCACCATCTCCTGCATTTCCTCGATGGTCTCGATCAGATGGTCACGGGTGTCCTCTTCCTCCACCAGTTCGGCGCGAACCCGCAATCCCGTCAGTGGCGACCGCAAATCGTGACCCAGCGCCCCCAATAGCCTGGTCCGATCGGCAACATAGCGAGTCAGCCTGTCACGCATATGGTTGAACGCCTGTGTCAAATCTCGCACCTCGGTCGGACCAGAAACCTTCAGTTCCTGGACGTCTTCACCGCGACCAAACTGGTCTGCAGCCAGTGACAGGCGGCGCAACGGGCCGGTCAGCCGTGTCAGTAGAAACCAAATGGTAGCACCCAGAATCAGAGTTGCTGTGAAACCGAAGCTGACAAAGGATTGCCAAGGCCATTGCAATGGTGGGTTGTGGAACCGGGTATCCACGTTGAGCCATTGATCAGTCGACAGAGCGATCGACAGCTGCATTTCTACTGCGGATACGTCATCACGCATCATTGCCATGTGCATTTCAGCCATCGTAGACGGAAATCCTTCGACCGGCAGCATATCAGGCGAGAACTCATGTAGTTCGACCCTAATCGGTCGGTTTTCATAGCCTGGCAGAATTCTGCGAATGGTATTTTCGACCGTCCCATCAGCGTTGTGCCCAGTGTGGTCGACCGCTGGTGTATTTGTAAGGCTGAAACGCACAAGCGGAGAGCTCGCCGCCCGCAAGATCGCATCGTGCATCTCGGGCGGAGCTTCTTCGATCAGTCGCGCGATATTTGCAGCGCGACCAGCGGTTTCCAGTCCAAGGGCCATGTGTACTGCCATCGAACGTTCATCAACGAAGAGCCACAGGCTGACCAGTTGCGCCGCAGCCAACGCCGCGATGATCAAAAGGATAAGCTGACCGCGTAAACTCTGCGCAAAGGCTTTCATCCCGTAAGCTCGCGTACGTCAGTCGACAAGCAATAACCGCCACCCCTTACGGTGGTGATGAGTTTCGGCCGCGCTGGATTAGCTTCGATCTTACGACGTAGGCGGCTAACCTGGTTGTCGATTGTACGATCGAATAGATGCGGGCTGCGACCTGCGGTCAAGTCCAGTAGAGCATCTCGCGACATCACCTTGCGCGGCCGTTGAAGGAACTCGGCCAACAGCTTAAGGTCGGCAGTTGTCAGAATTTCTTCGGTTCCATCCGCTGCAGTTAAGGTGCGACGGTCGGTATCTAAAACCCAGTCCCCAAATGCGATCCGTTTGCCCGCCAGACCTCTAACTGGGCGCGCGTCGGTTTCGGTGCGTCGCAGGATGGCCTTGATCCGAGCCAGCAATTCACGAGGGTTGAACGGCTTGGGCAGATAGTCGTCGGCCCCGATTTCCAACCCTACGATACGGTCGGTGTCTTCACCCAATGCGGTCAGCATCAGGATCGGTGGTCCTCCGGTAGCGGATAGGCGGCGGCAAACTGAAATCCCGTCTTCGCCCGGCATCATGACATCCAGCACGATCAAGTCGTACCGTCCGGCGGCCAATCGCGCGTCCATCTCGACAGCGTCGCCCGCAGTGCTGGCCCGTAATCCGTTCTTTTCAAGGTAGCGGCTGACCGCATCGCGGATTTCGCGGTGGTCGTCGACAATCAAGATATGCGGTGTTTCTGTCATGGTTCAATCATAAGCCCCGGCTCTGAGCAAATCCCGGCTTTTTTGTATCGCTTTGTATCATGCAGGTGGATTGCGACAAAGCGATACAAACCAGGCTGGGCAGGGGGGTAGTGGTGGGTCTGTCAGGAGCCATATGATTGGTGTCGCAACAAAAAACCGAGAGGTGAGATTCATGAAACGCACGTTCACGCTGGCCGCTGGAGCCATTGCCGCGACTTTGATGGCGCTGCCCGCGTTTGCCGCCGGTCAGCATGGCAGCAGCGCGCAGATGCAGGGCCATCAGGGCGGCATGATGCAGGGTGCGCCCGGCGGCATGATGGGCGATCACGCAGGCATGATGCAAATGATGGTGAAAATGCATGGCCAGATGATGGGTGGTATGCATGGCAAGGGTATGATGGGCGGCAACTGGCTGGCGGTTCTGGACATGGACGAGGACGGTCGCCCGAGCGAATCTGAGATCGCCGAAGGTCTGAAGGCCCGGATGCAGGCGCATGACGTCAATGGAGATGGCAACCTGTCGATTGATGAGTTCGAAGCGCTGCATTCCGGGCTGATCCGCGAAACCATGGTGGACCGATTTCAGCATCTGGATGCCAATGGCGATGGCGCGGTGACCACAGGGGAAATCGAGAAAGGCGCAAAGACGATGTCGCCGAAACACGGCATGAAGTCCTCGAAACCTGTGACAAAGTCTTCTGAAACCAACAACTGAAACGCAACCGTGTAGCCGGGTTATCGCACTCGGCCACAAACCACTGAGGAACAAAGCGATGATGGGGTATGGCGCTGGAATGGGGTTTGGCATGATCTGGATGTTGCTGATTGCAGTGTTGATCGTTCTGGCGATCGTGGCACTGGTCAAATACATCGCTAAGTGACCTCGGAATCCGTCACTCCCGTATAGGGGTGGAGGGCTATGTCATAGGAGGAACGAAAGCTGGAAGGCCTGCACAGCAATAGCCGTTTGGTTTTCATCGCGGCTTTGATCGCGTTGCTGATCGCCACCATCTGGTTGTGGCTGTCTGGCGCGTTGGACGCAGGACTATCGCGCGAAGTCATTACTGCGTGGGTGGATTGGGCCGGCCCGTTCGGACCCATTGTCATCATCGGCTTCATGACAGCCGCAGTGGTTGCCAGCCCAATCCCCAGCGCTCCGATCGCTGTCGCTGCCGGGGTGGCATATGGGCATGGGCTGGGAACCGCATTGGTTGCTATCGGGGCGGAGTTGGGGGCGCTGCTGGCGTTCCTGATAGCCCGTTGGTTGGGGCGCGACGCGCTGCGCCGGTGGTTCGGCGACAAGCTGGACATAGGGTTGCTTGGATCGCAGAATGCCCTGATGTTGACCGTGTTCACCAGCCGCCTGATGCCTTTCGTTTCTTTCGACATGCTCAGCTACGCCGCCGGTCTGACCCGACTTCAATTTTGGCGGTTCGCACTGGCCACCTTGGCTGGACTCTTGCCGGCCAGTTTCGTTTTGGCCCATCTGGGCAGCCAGATTACCGAAACCGCGACAGGCGGCACCAGCCTTGCGGTTATCGGGATTGGGCTGTTGACGGGGGCGCCACTTATTTGGTTGGCTTGGAAACGCAAGATGCCCGTTGGCTCTTCAGACCACGAATTGAGCCAGATCAATGCGACCGATCCAAGCGGTCCTAAACTGTTGGAGAATGGAGGAAACCCTAAGTGATCCGCGCACAATGGATATCAACTGCGACACGGACGGCCCGAGCCATGGGCCGGCTGCAGGTCCTGTTGATCTGTGCGTTGGTGGTTTCGATGCTGATCTCTGTTGTGCCGTCCCATGCCGGGCATGACATCGCGAAGGCCGCTACCCAGGCCGAGCTCGTTATCGATGACAGCGGTGGGTATCCCGCGTCTCATCCATCAGAAGAATTAGACTGCTCAGTGCACCCGGGCTGTTATGCGATGGCAGTTATGGCAGCACCTGAATTGCTCTCGATGCGTATTGCTACGCCCGTGGCGCCAGAACGGTTCCGGCCACGCGCAAGCCTGCCGGTCGCACCACTACCACATCCGCCAAACCTGTCCTGAACGTGACCGGCAATGGCTCCGGAATCGCTCCGGGGTCTGCCCCAAGCCGTTGATTGCGGCCCAACTCAGTTCAGGACACTTACCATGCTTACCATTCTGTACTTTTTCGTCACGGGCGTGGTGCTATTCGCACTGTTGCGCCTGACCTGTGGCCCCTGTGTGATGGGGACACAAGAACATCATCCCGGTGTTCCGGTGACAACCCTTGGCTGGGCGCTCAGCCTGTTTCTGGCCGCAACCTACCTGCTGTGCGTGGCCTTTGACCTGATCTTTCCAAGTTTTGCCATGTACCGGGCTTGGATCGGCCTGATGCCCGGAATGACTTGGCTCAGCCTGCCCTCATTCCTGTTGGGACTGTTATGGGCGTTTCTCTACGGCTGGTACGCCGCGTTGCTGTTCGGCGGACTGTTCAATGTCTTTGCGGCTCGCACAAAACTC
This sequence comes from Ruegeria sp. HKCCD4315, assembly GCF_013112245.1. Classification (NCBI taxonomy): domain Bacteria; kingdom Pseudomonadati; phylum Pseudomonadota; class Alphaproteobacteria; order Rhodobacterales; family Roseobacteraceae; genus Ruegeria; species Ruegeria sp. HKCCD4315. The sequence goes on from NZ_WVRN01000003.1 coordinate 15,452, forward strand.
AACTGATTGAAAGGACAAAGCCATGAAGGCCATCGCTCTGACCCTGCTTTTGACGCCCTTCCTGATGGCCGTCATCTACCGGATTTTTCTGCACGTGCCCGCCAATGTGCGCGTTTCAGTTGACGAAAGGAAACCTAAATGACCCTGTTCAATCTGGCCGCAGGCCTGTCCGTCGCAGCTTTGACTGCGCCTTCGCTCACGCTGGCGGCAACCGTGTTCATTCCCGAAGGCAGCGCGGACTCGGTTCTGGTGATCGACTCCGAAACCGGCAAGACCGTCGAGCGGCTGCCGAGGCTCGTGGCGGTCCATGGGCTGGCCGGCGCGCCCGGCTTTAAGTACCTGGTCGCGGGCAGCTACGCAGAAACCGAGGCCACAACGCCACCAAAACCCGAAGGTATGTCCGAGGATGAACACGCTGCGCACCACGCCAAGCGCGATGTCACCGCGTTGCCCAAAGACAAGGGGCGGAGCCTGCTGACGATCCTTGATGCGGAAACACGCGAGGTCGTCCGCCAGATCGAGGTTCCAGGTGCGGTGCATCACACTGCGGTGTCGCCCGACGGGCGGTTCGCGGTGGCGACCCATCCGGGCGGTGACGGTATTTCGATCGTCGATCTCGATAAGCTCAGCTTCCTTGGTTTCGTAGCAACCGGGCCAATGCCCAACTATGCGGTATTCGCGCCTGACAGCGACAGGGTCTATGTCACCAATACCGGCAATGGTACACTTAGCGAAGTGGATGTCGTCAAAGGCTTCGTCGTACGCAACATGCCCGTCGGCGAAGGCCCTGAGCATCTTGTACTTAACGCCACCGGCAGCGTCGCCTTCGTAGCCGACAGTGATGGTGGCAAGGCCTTCCGCGTAGATCTTGCCAGCGGTTCTGTCACCGAAACCTATGACATTGGAGGCGAGTTGCACGGGATCGGCCTGTCCGACCGCGAGGGCGTACTGTTCGTGGCCGCCAAAGGCACCGACCGGTTGTTGTCGATTGATCTTGCTACGGGCAAACAGCGCTCGACCAACCTGTCACCGGCACCTTATCACCTGACGACCATACCGAACTCAGGCAAAGTGATGGTATCAAGCCGAACCGAACCGAAGGTCTGGATCGTCGATCAAGTCAGCCTGACGGCTATTACCGAAATGCCGATACTGGGTGAGGGCCACCAGATGGTTGTTCTGCCCTGAAGGACTGTGCCCGGCATTGTGTAATTAAACGGCTCTACGACCAAAGCTTAAACCAGGGAGCAGAACATGACAGAAGACCACGACATCAGAATCCACGCGAACGGCCCGACCGAGGTCGCTTACGTCTGCCCCATGCATTCTGACGTGCGTCAATCTGGGCCCGGCGACTGTCCCAAATGCGGGATGCACCTTGTGCCCGAGGGCGAGGTGGATGCGCATGCGCATCACCACCATTCCGCGCATCATGGCGCGGCGGACGAGAACGGTGAATATGACATCGTTCCGACAGGCTATGACGGACCCGTATATACCTGCCCGATGCATCCGCAGGTGCGGCAAACCCATCCCGGGTCCTGTCCACTCTGCGGCATGGGGTTGGAGCTGGAAAGCGCGGCGATGGTGGACGAGGGGCCGAACCCGGAACTGGTGGATTTCACCCGGCGCCTATGGGTAGGTGCGGTTCTGACGCTTCCACTTTTGGTTTTCACGATGGGCCCCTACGTTGGGCTGTCTGGTGTGCGAGAGATTTTTGGTGAGCGAACAACCCTATGGATTGAACTGATACTTGGCACTCCGGTCGTTCTTTGGTGCGGTTGGCCATTTCTGGAACGAGGGTGGAATTCGTTTCGCACCATGAACCTGAACATGTTCTCGTTGATTGCCATGGGGGTTTCGGCCGCGTGGCTGTTCAGCGTTGTCGCCGTATTGATGCCCCACATATTTCCGGACGGTTTTCGAGATTCAGAAGGCCATGTTGGGGTCTATTTCGAGGCTGCCGCAGTTATCGTTACACTTGTTCTGCTCGGGCAGGTGATGGAACTGCGGGCACGCGAAGGCACAGGAAAGGCAATCCGCGCTTTGCTGGACATGGCCGCAAAGACCGCCCGCATTATCCGCCCTGACAGCAGTGAAGAGGAAATTCCGCTTGAAGAAGTACAGGTAGGTGACCGCCTTCGCGTACGCCCCGGCGACAAGGTGCCAGTAGACGGCATTGTACTCGACGGGCGCTCATCTGTTGACGAAAGCATGATCTCTGGCGAACCGGTTCCGGTCGAAAAGGTACAAGGCGAGCCGGTCACAGGGGCCACAATCAACGGCACCGGTAGTCTTGTAATCGAAGCAACCCGAGTGGGCTCTGACACAATGCTGTCCCAGATTGTCGAAATGGTGGCCAACGCGCAACGCTCGCGCGCACCGATCCAGAAATACGCCGACAAAGTTGCCGGATGGTTCGTGCCAGCGGTCATTGGCATCGCTGTATTGGCCTTCATTGCATGGGCGGTTTGGGGACCGGCTCCGGCACTCTCCTACGCCTTGATCGCAGCGGTGTCGGTACTGATCATAGCTTGCCCGTGCGCGCTTGGTCTGGCCACTCCGATGTCGATCATGACGGCCACGGGGCGCGGGGCGCAGGCCGGAGTGCTGATCAAAAATGCCGAAGCGCTGGAGCGGTTCGAGAAGATCGATACTTTGATCGTCGACAAAACCGGCACCCTGACCATGGGCAAGCCAAAGCTTGTGGCCGTAATACCCGAACCTGGCCATGACGAAGTCGAGGTGCTGCGGCTGGCCGCAACGCTGGAGAAGGGCTCGGAGCACCCGTTAGCTGAGGCAATCGTCACAGGAGCCGAGGAACGTGGCGTGGCCCTGTCCGACGCCAGTGACTTCGAGGCGGTGACTGGTAAAGGCGTGAAAGGCACGGTGGATGGCCGCCCCGTCGCGCTCGGCAACCTGAAACTGGTCACCGATCTCGGACTCGAGGCGACCGAACTAACGGTCAAGGCCAATGCGCGTCGGGATGACGGCGAAACGGTGATGTTCGTGATGCTTGATGGTTCAGTGGCGGGGTTGGTCAGCGTCGCCGACCCGGTCAAGGAAACAACACCCGCCGCCCTCAAGGCGCTGCACGAGCTGGGTTTCCGAATCATCATGGCGACTGGTGACAACGAACGCACTGCAAAGGCGGTGGCCGAACGTCTGGGTATCGATGAGATTCGAGCCGACGTTCTACCCGAGGACAAGGCCCGCATAATTCGCGAACTGCAGGAGAAAGGCGCCAAGGTCGCCATGGCCGGTGACGGGGTGAACGACGCACCCGCATTAGCGCAGGCCGATGTGGGCATTGCAATGGGGACCGGTGCCGACGTGGCGATCGAAAGCGCAGGCTTCACGCTGGTCAACGGTAGCCTCGATGGCATCGTGCGCGCCCGTAGGCTGGCCCGCGCTACCATGCGCAATATCCGGCAGAACCTATTCTTTGCCCTGGTCTACAACGCCTCGGGCGTTCCGGTGGCGGCAGGTCTTCTGTTTCCGCTCTTCGGCATCTTGATAAGTCCGATGTTCGCCGCCTTCGCCATGAGTGCTTCGTCGATTTCAGTGGTGTTGAATGCGCTGCGCCTGAGGGGGACGAAGGTATGAGCGCGCACAAGCATATGACGCACGAGGGCGTAGGCAACTTGAAATCAGGTTCGATATCGCTGACGGGTGCGGTCGCCATGGGCACCGGTGTCATGATCGGTGCGGGGATATTTGCGCTGACAGGCCAGATCGCTGGGCTTGCTGGGCCATGGTTTCCGCTGTCTTTCGTAGTCGGAGCCATCGTGACGGCGTTCAGCGCCTACACCTATATTGCCATGTCCAACGCCTGGCCGTCTTCGGGCGGGATCGCGATGATCCTGACAAAAGCATATGGTCCGGGTGCTGTAGCGGCAGCGGCTTCGTTGTTGATGGCGCTGTCGATGGTGATCAACGAAAGCCTCGTCGCACGCACCTTCGCAACCTACGCGCTCCGCCCATTCAACATCGAAGATGGGCCGTTGGTGCCGATGGTCGCGGTTTCGCTGATCGTCTTCGCCTACGCGGTCAACCGGTCGGGGAACCGCTCGGTGGGGTTGTGGTCCATTGTCATGTCTGTGCTCAAGATCGGTGGGATCGCAGTGTTTGGCGTTGCCGCGCTGTGGGCCGCGGGCGGCGACTGGCAGGCGCAAGGCACCGCCCCCGCCGGGCCGCTGGGTTTCATCGCGTCCGTGGCTCTTTCGATCCTTGCGTTCAAGGGATTTACCACAATCACTAATAGCGGTGCCGAGATCGTCGACCCACACCGCAATGTCGGGCGCACCATCATGATCTCGATCGCGATCTGCGCAGTGATCTATCTGTTGGTCGCCTTCGCCGTGGGTGCCAGCCTGCCACCCGACCAGATCCGTGCCGCACAGGACTATGCCTTGGCAGAAGCCGCCCGACCAGTCTTGGGGCAGGGTGGTTTCTACCTGACCGTTGCGCTGGCGATGGTTGCCACCGCCTCAGGACTGATTGCCAGTGTGTTCGCCGTATCACGGATGCTGGCAATGCTGACCGACATGAAAATGATCCCGCACAGCCATTTCGGCATGACGGGCAGCATCCAGTCTCACACGCTGATCTACACGGTCGTGATTGCGGGTCTGCTTGCGGTGTTGTTCGACCTGTCGCGCATCGCCTCGCTTGGTGCTTTCTTTTATCTGGTGATGGATATGGCCGTGCATTGGGGCGTTTGGCACCGGCTGCGCAGTCAGATCAACGCTCGGGGTTGGGTCTTGTTAACTGCCCTGGCGCTGGACTGCGTAGTCCTGACCGCGTTCACAATACTCAAGCTGCGCTCCGACCCGATGATCGTGGTATATGCCCTTGCTGGCGTCGGCTTGGTCTTCGCCTACGAGCGCATCTTTCTCAAACAATGGATCATCGAAAAGGAGGCAAATCAGCTATGACCCAATCAAATTTCGACGAAACTCGCGCCACACAGGAGACGACCGAAAGGGTCAGCTCTGACGAAACGCCCGAAGCGCCCAAAACCGAAGATCAGACGGCCAACGGTGCCAAGCGTAATTGGCTCCCGGTTGTCATTGCGATCGCGTTGGGCGCCGCTGTTCTGGGCTGGGAATACCGCGAGACACTCTATCCTTTGCTCAGTTCTCCGTTGCTGTTCTTGCTGGTCTGCGTGGGCATGCATTTCTTAATGCATCGCGGCCACGGCAAACACTGAGAACGGCGCCCTGTATAGCTGGCGGCTTTGCGGCAAGAACACTGCGCAACAAGGAGTAGGAACGGCCAACTGAGCAGAGCAAATACGTAATCCAAGAAGGAAGGGAAATTGCCATGTTAGCAGCTCCAATACGGATAGCCGCAATTGCACTGCCCCTGACGGCCGGTGCACTGCCTGTAATGGCTTCGCACGGTGACACCGACGAAGATCACTCTGATGAATAGGGAATGGGGCATCGCGATGAAGAAGAAGAGGACCAGGGCGACTGATCCACCTCGTCCGAGTCCTATCATTCGATGAGCCCGGTACTGACGCACGGGAGGAACAAAATGTCTGATTTTTCTGAAAGAAAGGTACCTTCAGAGCCCGAATCTCGGCGCGATTTCTTGTATTATGTCACCGGCAGTGCAGCCATAGTGGCCACGGGTGCTGCGGTCTGGCCACTTGTTAACAGCATGAACCCCAGTGCAGACATCTCCGCCCAAGCCGTTGTCGACATAGATCTTGAAGGTGTCGGACCAGGAACGAGGATCACTGTCAAATGGAAAGGCAAGCCGATCTTTATAGACCACCGGACTAAAGAGCGGATCGCGCTGGCGATAGCAGAAGACGATGCACCAATGATCGACCCGCAACCTGACGCCGAGCGCGTACAGCGACCGGAATGGCTGGTAGTTATTGGCGTTTGCACCCATCTGGGATGCATACCACTCGGGCAGGGCGGCAGCGAACCCACCGGAGACTGGGACGGTTGGTTCTGTCCGTGTCACGGTTCACATTACGACACGTCGGGCAGAATTCGGAAAGGCCCGGCGCCCCGCAACCTCGATCTGCCCCCCTACGAGTTCGTCACCGACACGCGGGTCAAAATTGGGTGACGGCGCGGTTAACTCTGTCCAAAGGCAAATGCCCGCCAAGCTCGTTTGTCAGTCCTCGAATATCCCTCGATCAGCGCCGCGATGACATGCGGCGCAGTTCGACATGGAACCTGCTTTCTGGAGTTTTCGGGACGAGACCTCGCCGTCATGTTCCGAGCGGAACCAGGGCATTTCGGAAATCCGCAGAGGCGTATCCTCTGGCGCAATCCGGTAGAGGAGGCTGGACGAACGCCCTCCGACGTCGGCGGCATTCTGGGTCAGGTAAGCCTCGATCTCTGTGCGAGTTGCGTCGTCCAGCATGGCGTTTTCGCCAAAATGGTCATCAAGCGTGGTCATGATCTTTGTCCACGACCGGCTGGGCAGGAATCCTGCCGGATAGGCCATGTGGCATTCGCTGCATTCGGCCTTGGTTGCGGCGTGAGTTACGGGCCGCATAAACTCACCTTCGCTGGCAAGAACCGGCGCCGAAATCAGAGCTATTGCAGCTACAGCAAGAATTCGTTTCATGGTGGTGTCCTTTCCTCAGAGGCTCATGAACCAAGAAATGATGTCGGCTTTTTCCTGCGCGCTGCAGTCGCGGCCGAGAACAGAGTTGCAGTTTCGCCCAAACCATTTTTCGACAAATTTCATGTCGGTGAACCGTTCTGAATTCACGCGCGGAACCAGGGGGTCGATCGGCTTTCCGGTGCGGGCCTGACCGCCTTTTGTAGGGTCTGCCGAATGACAGGTGACGCAGGAGGGCGTATGGGGTTTTCCGCTTGCATGGTTGACCGTGAACAGCGCCCGTCCGTTTTTCGGTGATGGGGCAGCACCCGCCTCGGCACTGTATTGATCGACCAAGGCCTGCGGGGAAGTGTCTTGCGCCAAGACAGGCTGGGACAACAGGATGGCGGAAAGAACAAGAACTGGTTTCATTGCTTAGGCTCCTTCGGAACGGAAATCTGAAAAGGGCTGAACCAGCCGCTCTCGGCATCCCTGTGACAAGCGAAACAGTTCGAGCGGCTATGGATGGTGCGGCGGGTGAATGTGCCATCGGCGAGCGACCCGTGAAGACGTTGCCAGATGTCTGTGTTCGGTAGGGCAACCGGCAGGGTTTCTTGCAAACCCGTCCAGAGGGTCGCGGGCTTGCTGTCCACAGTTTCCGCGGAGTGCTTGACCAGCCAAACGGTAATCTCGTCACCGGTCTCCTTTGGCAGAGTGGCGTCCTCACCGAAATGACTGTCCAGCTTGTCCATCATCAATTGCCAGGATGCGGCAGGACGCAGGGACGGGTGATAAGCCATGTGGCAGGCGGCGCATTCATCGCTGTAGACCAGTGCCATACTCCCAACCGGCGGGAGCGGCAGTGGGCTCTGTGACATCCTGTTGATCGCGCCGGTGGCGATGATGACAAGACCCGAGATGAAAAGGGCGGCAAGCGCCCGCTGCGCAGGCCGTGGCGGCGCAGTCAAATCCCCGGCGCGCATCTCCTTGCGCCCGTTTATCATCGACCTGGCCAGGTTCTCTCGGCTGCGGCGGCTTTCCAGAACGACACCGCCGATATGCAGGGCAATGAAGCTCAACAGCGCGAAAGCGGCCAACTCGTGAATTTTGCTCCAGATGTGGCCCTGTGATGCTGGCAAAAAGGCAGCCATCGGCCCTGATTTTAGACCGCTGCCCAAGCTGGCGACACCTGTCAAACCAAGCCCGACGATCAGGGTAAGCAATACAAAGACCATCAAGGCAGCAAGTGGATTGTGCCCGATGTGGCGCGCATGAGCCGCTCCGGCCCTCAGATGGCTGATAGCCTGCCGGTAGCTTGGTAAGAACTGCGAAAACCGCGCGTAGGTAGGGCCGGTAAATCCCCAGACAGTTCTGGCAGTAACCAATGCAATGGCAAGGGAACCGGAAACCAGGTGTAGGCGAATCCAAGATGCGTCCAGCAGGAACCCAGACACCAACGCGGTGGAAACGCACGCTACCAGCCCCCAATGAAATACACGAGTGAATCGATCCCAGACGAGATGTCCGTCATAGGCCAGCCCATCAAATGGCGCGGGAACTTCTCTCATCGCTTCTGCCTCTCATCAATCTCACCAGAAGTTTGTCAGAAGCGCACTGATGTCAGCCTGATGGGGACTGTCAGGTGATTGTCAGGTAGCAGCCAGAGGCAAAGTGATCCGAACCATCAGTCCCGGATCGCGGGAGATCAATTCCAGCGATCCGCCCAGTGCCTCGGTCAATTCCCGCGCGATCGCCAGGCCAAGCCCGGTTCCTGTTTCGTCCTCGCGCACGCCCCGGCGCATGAGAGTATCGATCTTGTCTGGTGGAATGCCCGGACCGTCGTCAAGAACGCTCAGAACTGCATGCGTCGCCTGTTTGCGTGCTGATATCCTGACTTGCCGCCTCGCATGGCGAGATGCGTTTTCCGTAATCGCACCCAGAATTGCGGATAAATCTTCCATATCTGCCGCAACCACGAGATTCGCTGGCGCGTCCAAATCCCATTTCAATGCGTCGTTCAAACTGGCTTTCTGAACTACTGCAATAACGCGACTTGCAGCCTCGGTGAGATCGGCCTTCGACGTGGCGGCTCGCGTCGCAATACGAACCCTGTTCAATTCACGCTCGACATGGCGATGCATGCTTTTGACGGTGCTTTCGATTGACGCTGCGGTATCAGTCAATCCGGCCTCGCGAACACGGCGCGCATCTCCAAGTAATGCTTGAAGTGGGGTTTTCAGGCCATGAGCGAGATCGCCCGCTCTGTGCCTTGCCTGCTCGATGTCCTTTTCCCTTTGTAGGAGCAGGGCATCCACTTCGGCTGCAAGGGGACGAATTTCCGTAGGGAAATCCTCGCCCACCCGGTTCACGTCTCCCGTTCGGATCCTTGATATCCGCCGCTCGACGGAATTTAGCGGTCGAAGACCGACAATGACTTGAACCGCCCCAGCGAAGACAATAAAAAGCGCCAGAAGAAGCGTAAAAGGCACAAGATCTTCCCGGAATTCTTCGGTGCTTTTCTCAAGCTGAGAGGCATCCATGGCCACGGCAGCGCGCATCGGAACGCCTCCAAGGCGTGTGGAAAGCACAATGCTCCGCTCCATGACAAGCAGCTGGTTTTCCCCGGGCCCGGAGAGATAGTGCACATGGACGGTCCCGCTCTTCAGATGATCCGGAGGAAGATCGAGAGCGAAATCCCATAGCGATCTTGAGCGTAACTGAAGCCCCTCAACTTCGATCTGCCAGTAGAGGCCCCCAAAAGGCTTTGAGAAACGGGCATCTGCCGGAGCCGATCCAATCCGAATTTTCCCTTTTTCATCCCGCTCCACTCCTGCGAGTATCTGGTCGAGCTGGACGGAGAGGTCATCAATTGCACGCCGTTCCACATGCGAGGCAAAGAGCAGCCCCAGCCCCCAGAACGCCAGCATCAGCGCGATGGAAACCGACAGCGCAGTGGCTACGAACAACCGAAAGCGGAGAGAGCCCGTTTTCACCCATCGCCCTCCACTGCCTCCAGAAAGTATCCAAACCCGCGTCTGGTGCCGATAATGCCGGCCCCAAGCTTCTTGCGAAGTCGGGTGAGAATGGCCTCCACCGCATTGGCCTCACGGGCGTCGTCATCACCATATAGATGCTCCAAGAGCTCGGTTGGCGGCACCACGCGGTCTCGGTGCAGCATGAGGTAGGACAAAAGCCGGTATTCCAGGGAGGTCACCGTTATCGGCACTCCTCGAACAGCTACGGACATCCTGTTCGTGTCGATGGTCAAATCGCCCAACGTCTGCACAGGAGCACTATGCCCGGCAGACCGGCGCACCAGCGCCCGAGCCCTGGTCACAAGTTCTTCCATCCGGAACGGTTTGGGCAGATAGTCGTCGGCCCCAGCTTCGATCCCTTCGACCCGTTCGTGCCAAGCCCCGCGCGCTGTCAGGACCAGAACGGGCATCTGCCGGCCGTTGGCGCGCCAGCGTTTCAACACGCTCAATCCGTCCATGTGCGGCAATCCGAGATCAAGAACGACGAGGTCATAATCTTCGGTATCCCCCAGAAACCATGCGTCCTCGCCGTCCTCGCCGATTTCCACGCGGAATCCAGAGGCTTCCAAAGCAGATTGCACGTCCTTGCGAATGATCGGGTCGTCTTCGACCGCGAGAAGCCGCATTATTCGTCCCTTTCCTGCCAGCCTTCCTGCTCAACTTCGAGTATCGCACCCGTGGTGGCATCCACCATGACTTCGATCATTCGGCCCGAGCCCGTGATCAACTCCAGTTCATAGACATACGCGCCATGCTCGCGTTCGAACTCTGCTTCGAGCAGCGACGCATCGAATCTCTCTAAAACGTCCGGAACAATCTTCGAGAGCGGAATGACCTTATGTTGGCGCACTGCATCACGTGCCGCATCGTGGTCCTCGGATGCGAGGACAGTGCTGGCAAGTGTGCATATCAGAACGATCAAAGCGTGTTTCATGTAGGCAAACTACCGTCTTTCCACTGACAGTTCACTGACACGGGCTGTCAGACCGGCATCAGGCGACATTTGAGAAAAAGGAATATCGACAGGGCAATCCCGCCCAATTCATCTTGGAGACCTACATGAAAGTAATCCTCTTTGCCGCCACCCTGCTTACCGCCACCGCTGCGGCCTTTGCTGTCAACGCCGCCACCGATACGGTCACGTCGGCGTCACCTGAGACCGTCACTTGGATGCCCGTTGGCGAGGTTGCCGCCAAGCTTGAAGCGCAGGGCTACCAAATTCTGGAAATTGAGCGCGATGACGACCGCTACTACGAAGTCGAAATGCGCGACGTATATGGATACGAAGTCGAAGCCTACCTGGACGCAGCGACTGGCGAACCGGTTCCCCACATGTCCGATACGAATGACGACTACAGCGAGAAAGGCGACGACTAATCGAAACTTCTTGTGATGATTTGACCCCCACGGCGAAGCCTCGCTGTGGGGGCGTTCATTCTGGGTCAGCCTGCCCAGAACTCGTGCTTGAAGAACTCATTGAGATCGAGCAGCCAATTCGCGGGCGGAAGCCCAAACACCGTCAATGTGACCAAAGCGATCACGAAAGCGGCTCCGATCATCGCTTCGATCCGATGCCCCTGTGGACACATCCTGTTGCCGAGGATCAGCGTTTTGAAGGTTCGAATATGCAGCGCCGCGTGCCACAGGGAGAATCCGACAAACAGCAACGCCAAGGCGATGTGGACGTCATCCCACCCTTGCCGGTCAAGGCCCAACACCTGCCAGTCGGTGGCATTGGAGATTTTACCTATTGGAGCGAAAAACAAAATGCCTCCGCTGACCAGCATGGCCAAAAAGGAAAAGGTCACACCGAACACAGCCATGGCCCTACCAGAAATCTTGGTTTTCACGCGCGCTGTTGATTCTGCATTGGCCATTATTGCCTCCATTCACGATGCCAAAATATTAGGCCAGAAACAGAAAGTTCGCCTTGACCCATCTTAAGTTCCCCACAGAGGAACAGCGAATTGTGCGACCGTGGTGAAACAAAGTGCTATATCAAACTTGGGACAGCCGCGCCGCGATCACGACCTGACCCAGCGCGGCCAGGATCGCAGCGATGAACACGGCTTCGATGGCGATTATGCTGACCACCACGCCGCCCACAAGTGGCGCCAGCGCCGCCGGGGCCGCAAAGCTGTTAAACCACGCGGAATAGGCCGGACGGCGGTCGTCGGGCGAGATCTCCAGCAGGTAGCCGAGATAGCCGATGGTCACCCCGTTCATCATCACGCCGATCAGGAAGAACAGCGCCGCGAAACCGGTCAGCCCCGAACTCGAGACCACAAGCAGCAACACCAGCACCGGAGGTCCGAGACGCACCAGTGCCACTATCCCCAGCAGGCGCAATTTGCCCATCCGGTCGCCGATACGGCCCCAGACCGGATTCGAGGCCAGCGCGCCGACGGTCTGCGCCGCCAACAGCGTTCCGACATCCGCCGCCCCGAGGCCGCTGCGGCTGGCGGCAACGACATAGAACGGCAACGCCATCAGCGTCGCTGCGCCAAGCCATTGGAAGATCAGGAACAGCCGGAACCGGCGATCCTGTTGTAGTGTCGAGACCCCTTCGCGCAGAAATCCAGACAGATTGGCCGGGCGGTCCCGTGGCGCCCTTGCAGCGGTAGCGGGCTCACCCGCGGCGACAAAAAGCGTCGCAGAGACGATCATCAGCACCGCGCCGAGCCAGAAGATCAGCGCATAGGCCCTGAGCGGCAGCATCACGTCGAGCGCAAGTCGCAGAACGCCCGCCACCAGAACCGCCAGAACACCGCCGCCGAAAAAGCGCCAGGCCAACATACGGCTGCGGCGCTCGGACGGGATCGCCCGGCCGACGATGTCGTTGTAGGGCACCGCGACCACGCCGCTGACAAAGGCGTAGATTGTCCACAGCCCCAGCATCCCGAGCGCCAGCGGAACCGGAGGCCAATCGACCTGCGGCCAGTCGGCCCCCCACCACAGAAGCATACCGATCATCGCGACCGTGATCGCCCGCCCATAGGCACCAAGGGCGTAGAACGGCATGCGCCGATCGGTGCGCTCGGCGAGGTAGCCCACCGCGAACTGGGGCAGCAGCCAGCCAAGACGCAGGACCGTGCTGGCATAGCCCACGGCCAGCGCGCTACCGGTCAGCATATGCACCAGACTGGCCACCACCGTCGCGCTGTCCACCGCCGCCGACCCGCCCTGAAACACCGCACCAGCACCGGCGATGCGCCAAAATCTCGTGTCTTCGGGATTACGCCTTGCCATTCGCCGCCTCTGCCTCCGCCCGGGCGCGGCGGATGTCGATGCCGCTCTGCCACAACACCGTCAGGCCGATCCCGACCACCAGAAGGATCGTCAGCACATAGTTGAACAGGATCATCAGAAGGGCGGTTTCGTCCGGAACGCCAAGCACCTTGAGCGCGAACCCCGCCCCAAAGACAAAGCTCGCCGGGATGCGCACGAAACGACCCAGAACCATGGCGAACCCGGCAAACACCATCAAGAACAGGTAATCCCACGCGCTCAGCACCACGCCAACCGCCAGCCCGGCCCACAGGAAATGGGTTGTCGCCACCAGCTTACCCGCAATGGCTGCGGCAATGGCGGCGATGCGGCGGGCCCGTGCCTGTGGCCAGACGATCCCTTCACCGAGCGCGGTGCGCAGATACGCGCCATCGGCCCCGATGCGGGCGGCAGCCCAGTCGAAGAGTCGGCAGACCAGAGGGTCCTCGCTGAGAAGTGACGCGCGGAACCGGAACAGAACCCAAAGCAGGCTGCCGAAAAGCATCAGGTTCAACAGGCCCGCAACGCTCAATCCCAGCCGCAGGTCACCCTCGATCTGTGGAATCTGGCCGGCGGCGGCCACCGCTCCGGCAAAAAGGGCGAAAACGACGCCGTCGAGGAACCGGGCGATGATCGCGGTTGCAAGCACGGTCGCCATCTTCAGGCGGTCGAGCCGGGCAACCAGCCAGGCCCGGACCAGCGGGCTGATGCCGAGCGGGACAAGGACATTTGCGCCATAACCTGCCAGTAGCGCCCCCGTCAGCCGCAGGGTGCCGACCGGTTTCACGTCGAACAGGATCTGCCGCCACTTCCAGCCGCTCATCAGCTGCTCCAGCAGGATGGTGGCGGCAAGAATCGCGATCCAGAACATGTTGGCTCCGCGCAGGCCCTGCAGAAACAGCGCAAAATCGAGGCTGCCGTAGAGCGCAAACACCAGATAGAGCGCCAGGGCGGAGCCGAATATCGGCAGCAGCCACCGTTTCAGGAAGGTCCGCATTTGACATCCTCGCAACTACCAAGACCCCAATGTTTTAACCTCCGTATCATGATACGGTGTCAAGATGACGGTGACGGAGGGAGACCGCGATGCAACCACTCAAGATCGGCCAGGCCGCGCGCGAGACCGGGATAGGCGTCGAGACGATCCGATTTTATGAAAGGAAGGGCCTTGTCACTCAGCCGCCGCGCCCAATTGACGGCGGCGCGCGGGACTATGGTGGTGACACGCTTTGGCGGCTGAAATTCATATCCGGCGCTAAGAAGCTCGGATTTTCGCTGGCAGAAATCGCGGAAATTCTGGAGTTGCGCACGGCACCAAATACCGAGTGCGTCGCGATGCAGGCCAGAGCGCGCAAAAAGCGGGACGAAATTCAGGAACGGATCGACGGGCTTGCACGGTTGAGGAACAATCTGGACGAGCTGATCGCGGCGTGTCCGGGGCGTGGTGGAATTCAGAACTGTTCGATCGTGGGTGCCATAGAACGCAGCAGTGAGAAATAGGCGCAATTCCGGCCTTGAACGGAGGGTAGCGGAGTTGCTTGCGAACCGGGTTATTGCCAAGCAGGACCCAGAGCGGCAGGTGCAGCGAAAAAAGGAGAGCGAGGGTTCCGTTTCCGAGCAGAGTTTGCGTCAGATCATTGTGAGAAATCCCTGCGTCGCCCAGAAAGCCATATCTGATGAGTATCGGAGGGTGACGGACAAGTCGGCCCTGTAAATGCGGTCCAGCTTTAATCCTACCGGTGCGATTTTATGTCGGTTTAAAACAAGTTTACCCAAGAGGGAACATGACAATGAATAACCTGAGCCGCCGCCGCTTGATGCAAGGAGCCGCGGCAATTGCGTGCAGCGCGGCGCTTCCCGCCTTAGCGAAAATCGGTCCCTCAATCCATGTCCTGAAGGATCCGAATTGCGGGTGCTGCGGATCGTGGATCAAAATCATGCGGGCGGAAGGTTTTGAAGTAGGCGTGGAAAACAGTGCTTGGGAGGCCTTGAACGCTTACAAAACTGCCAATGGGATTCCGGAGGGCATGATGTCATGCCACACGGGCCGCGTGGAGGGCTACATGATCGAAGGACACGTCCCGCCCGCTGACATTCGGCGCCTGCTGGGCGAACACCCGGATGCCGTCGGACTGTCGGTTCCGGGAATGCCTTTCGGCTCGCCAGGCATGGGGCCGGAAAGCGAACGCGAAGCTTTTGACGTCTTCCTGATCCGCAAGGATGGAACCACAGAGGTGTTCGCCAGATACCCGGCCGCATGAAGTTCCGATGGCGCTGGCAAGATCCTGAAAAACGCGGCGCTCGCTTCTTCTGCCCGGTTTACGTGACATTCTTCACGGCAAACCAGTTGATCCGTGACTTCACGCCTGCCTTGTCCTACCGGGCAAGTTCCAGCTTACGGTGAAAAAATACCCGCGTCCGCAAAGCCTGATGACCGGCTTTGCGGACAAAACCGACATCCCGGCCGCCGTATCAACCGCAGCATTTGTAGCCCGCCTGAATTGGCGGGCATGGAGCCGATCCGTAGGAACAGTAGACGCAGCAATCGCCGGGAAGTGGCTTCAGGACTTTTCCGCAAGATGTGCATTCGTAGAACCACTGGCACGCGTCTGTTGGCATCGTTTCAGGCCTTGAATGTCCACATTCCGGGCAGATGATCGTGCTGACAAGGTTCGGGCGCTTTTCACTCATGGCGTCACATCAAGGTTATCAGGAAATCATTTATTCGGATTTCGTTGAGCACGATAACCCAAGCGATGGCCGTCAACGCAAAACTGCCTGTCAGCCACCATTTGAGGCGGTCGAGCGAACCACGGCGATACGCGACGATGCCAGAGAGAAACAGCAGGGCCGTCGAACCGCCGAGCACGTAATAACTCGCGGCGGCGATCTTGCCGAATACGGCCAGCCAGCTCCCTCCCAAGCCAAGTAAAATCAAGGCCATCGGCAAGATGCAGCAGGTCGCAACGCCAAGTGCGGTAAACGATCCAATAAAACTCGCGCCAACAAACTTGCTCATGGTCAGCTTTCTCCGGCTTTGACGAACTCGAACGGAAGCCGGTTCGACTTCCTCGATTCTTGCTTCGCGCGGTTTGTGAAATTCGACATCATGACCGACAACATGCATCCTGTAGTAGCTACAGGTTCAAGGGAAAGGTCATCACATGATTGCGATTGGCGAAGCGGCGAGATTGATCGGTCTGTCGGTCGAGACGATCCGCTATTACGAACGGGAAGGCATAGTCGAGAAAGCCGGTCGAACCGCCTCGGGACGCCGCGCATACACGGAACGGGAAATCTCCGAGCTCAGATTCATCAAACGCTGCCGCGATCTTGGCTTTACCATTCAGGATGCATGCGCACTTCGCGAATTGTCCAAAGCGCCCGAGCAAGCTTGTCGTGACGTCGAAGACGTTGCAACAAGACATCTCGACAACGTCAGGTCAAAAATCGCCGCCCTCCAACGGTTGGAGCAAGCACTGGCAGAACTTGTGCAGACCTGCACCGAGGGTGCGGCCTCATGCCCCCTGCTAACGGCGTTGCTCAACGAGCCTTTCGTCAAAGATGTCATTAGCGGCCACTAATTGCAGCGCCTGGAAAACCGAAACTGGCTATCTCAGCTTGCGGAGGAGCGGCTTCATTGTCCCGGTATTCCGTAACCCTCAGCGATGACGGCCGATCTCTGTTGTATTTTTGTTGAATGAGAGAATTGCGATCAGCTTACCCTCTAATTCGCTCTGTTAGCTATGCCGGGCTGGTGATGGCGTGGATGCTCTGATGCTGTCAACTAAGGAAGAAATACCAAAGAATCTGCAAATTTTTGCCGCTTTACCCCTAGAGGCTAAGAAGCTGTTGCAATTCCCCTAAGCACATGAAGGCTTGGAATAAAACACATTGGCCGGGGAAGTTTGGATACTTTAGAGGAACGAGCATGGAGAAGGCAGATATGACAAATCCCACTTTAGTTCAGGGAGTGTTATCGAAAAACCTGCTGGGTTATCTCCCAATGGTCTGTTTTATATGCAGCTTTTTTGTGTCTGCCGCTGCGTCGCAAGCATCTGAGCTTCCCTCGATCGGTCTTGATAGAAAGATTGAAGCGCCATCGGGTGCCAAAACACTATGCAAAGATTATTCGTGGGCGTGCGCGAGCGCTCGTAGTTCTGGTCTCTCCGTGGCGCAAGAAAATCAGATCGTTAAAACGATCAACACGCGCGTCAATCGAAGGATTCGTGCCGTTTCGGATCAAAGCCAATATGGGACAAAGGAGTACTGGACACTGCCGACGCAAGGGTCAGGAGATTGCGAAGACTTCGCTTTGCAAAAGAAGTTTGAACTTGTGCAGAATGGTTTGGATCCTACGAAGCTACTAATTGCGACTGTCTTGGACACCAATCGCAATGGCCATGCTGTTCTTGTCTATCGCTCGAGTGAAGGCGACTTGGTTCTGGACAATGTTACCAACAGGATCAAAACGTGGAAGGAAACCAGGTATCTATTCCTAAGAATACAGGACCCACTACACCCTGACCGTTGGGTGCAGGTTTTTAGCGGCTAAAAGCAAATGTGGCGCGCCCTCGAGACGCGCCACGATAAGCTTTGGTCCTGCGACTACCAGTTGTTTCGCGGCAACCCCAGTTTAGGGCACCGCTTCAAACTTTGGTCAAGCTTCCGCAGCGTTGTACAAGCGCGGAGTCACCAGACCTGTGCTGTTCAAACCGCGCATCGCCTTGGCTGCCGCAAGCACTGCTAGATCAGCAATCGGCTCGATGACTATTACCAGCATATAGGCACCGCCAAAGGACAGA
Organism: Ruegeria sp. HKCCD4315; assembly: GCF_013112245.1. Lineage (NCBI taxonomy): Bacteria > Pseudomonadati > Pseudomonadota > Alphaproteobacteria > Rhodobacterales > Roseobacteraceae > Ruegeria > Ruegeria sp. HKCCD4315. The sequence continues at coordinate 33,132 of NZ_WVRN01000003.1, forward strand.
ACCGACGCCATAGTTTCAGCACCAAATCCCTGGCCGTAGAAAGCCCAGAACGCAACCCATGCGACTACTCCCCCCTGATACATCGCACTCAGGGCAAGAGCTTGGCCATATTTGAGGTCAACATATGCTGTACCGGGTGCAATGATGCGGCTGGCCAATGCTTGTAGCGCAAATAGCGGCACCAGCAGAGTGGTTAGGTTGATGAAGTACTGCGGAAGATCGAACGGGGCAAAAAACACCCCCTGAATCAGCAGACCGGCTGCCAATCCAAAAGCCGCGGGTGCAGCACCGAGAAGCAGGAACAGCGTCGACCCCAGAATGAAGTGGACTTCAGAGACACCAACCGGGAAGTGTGGCAGGACTTCAAAGAAAAGGAAGACACCAACGGTGGCGAGCACCGAGCGCATGACAAAAGATGCAGGTCCATTCGCACGCAATGTGGAAAACGTTTCTTTCGCTGCGTAAGTAGCCGCGCCTGCGGCGGTAACATAGGAAAGCGCGATTTTGGCACCATTCACGATGCCCGGTTCGATGTGCATTTTATTTCTCCCTACCGCCTCACCCGGCGGCTTGTCAGGTTGAATCGGCCGTAAGGCCGACAGATACAGTCTGGGCATAGCCCGGCGTTTTACGGCAGGTCTCCTGACTCGCGGGTGCTCGCTCCGCCAACCTTCCCGGTTCCATTACGAACCAGTGGTGTCTTGGCATCGCTCTCCGCTCACAGTTGCGGGGGCAGTTACGGAATTGGCGCCGTTAAAAACACCGAACCGTATTCCCATTTAATCCTTTTGGCTTCCGCCATCAGGAACCGAAAACAATTCACCGCTACAATGGCGGCTTCGTTTCTGTCAATTGTCTTTGCGACCTAGTCCGAAGTAGACTCGACCGAAGTAGGGTTCACGCAACCGGCGACATGGTCGACTAGGTAAACCAAGTGTTACCTGAAGCCTCTTGAAGCTCTAGCTGCTAGAGGCTTTAAGACTCGAATTTGATCGCGAAAATGCGATGCAAATACATTAAACTTGTGAACCAGGACGAGATCTATGCTGACAAGGCGCCATTTCATTCAATCAACCACTGCGCTGTTCTCCGCGTCTGCGGCCAGTCCATTGATCGCCAAAACATGGCCAACCTCGTCGCAAAAGACCTATTGGGACAGCCAGGTCACGCCATTTGATTACGATCCAGCGACCTCAAATCCATGGGGCGTTCATGACCGTTTTTTACCACGACGTGTCGTAGCAAATGATGGTTTGGTTCCTGGTGACATCCATGTCGATGCCGTCGCGCGCTATCTTTACCATATCGAGGAAGGCGGGACAGCAATGCGCTATGGCGTAGCGATCGCGCGTGGGAACCTTTACGAGCCCGGTACCTATGCTATCCGGCGCAAGGTCGAGTGGCCACATTGGACACCAACGGCTTCAATGATCGAGCGCAACCCCGAATACGCGGAATTTCGGGATGGCATGGAACCCGGGCCAAGTAATGCTCTCGGCTCTCGAGCCCTTTATCTATACGTTGGGGATCGAGATACTTATCTCAGAATCCACGGTACACCTCAGCCCAGAAGCATCGGTGGTCGCGCAAGTTCTGGATGTGTTAGAATGATCATGGCCCATATCAATGATCTCTACCCACATGTAAAAATCGGCTCGACCGCATACTTATACTCGGCCGAAGATAGCGTCACAGCCCGCTCATAAATTTTGGGCAGCGTAGGTGGACGTCGCTGCCCTCTTTTTTTATCAGGCGTCGCGCGCGGCGCAGATCGGAGCGCCATTCGTCGCGCGCAATGGTACCAATGTCGTCTCGACAGGTCCGCTGTGCTCATACCAGAAGCAATTGTCATCTGGTAAAAGGCGTGCCGTAGCCAGATCCTGCCCCGGCCCTGCCAGTGCAACGACCGAATCTGGCAGGTTACCTGGTTCGAATGCTTTGCTTTTGCCCCCTGTGAACTGGGCTGAGCAACCGGCAGTAATCGAGACTAACGTGATGGTAATTGCGATCCGTTTCTGCATTGACCTGTTCCAAATTTTTTACGTCTTCTGCGACTAGATTGCATTCACGCGGCCAGCCCGCAAGAAGGAATGAAGCATCAATATCGCGGGCAACGAACCGGATTGAAAAAAAATTGAAAAAGGTATTGAAGCTCTAGTTGCTGTAGGAACTATTTGCAAAGGACCGCAGAGATTCTTGAGGTCTAACTATGTCATCCGATACCCACAACCACGACCATGACCACGAAAATAGACAAGGTCACAACGCGTGCGGCAGTAGCGGGTGTGGTGACATCGCGCCCGTCGGTCCGATTCCCGAAGGTGGCAGAAGCTTTCAGGTCTCTGGCCTTGATTGCGCCGAAGAGGTTGCGATCCTGAACCGGGTTATCGGCCCGAAAGTTGGTGGTGAAGAGCATCTCGCTTTTGATGTCATCAACGGTCGAATGACGCTTCTTGAAAGTGCTGCCAAGATGTCTGACGAAGATGTCATGCTGCTGGTTGCCAGTACTGGTATGACCGCCAAACCATGGGATGACGGAAATGCCGCTCAGGACCAGGCGGCGCATATTGCACGTCAGCGGCGGTTCACCATCCTCAGCGGAGGGTTTTGGGCAGCGGGTTTTGGCTGGCACATTTTCGAAACAGGCATGGGCGGTGCGCTCGGGCTGTTTTCGGGACATGGTGAGGTTCCGATGCCTTTGCCCGAGGCAGCTTTGTTCGCGGTCGCGATCTTGTTTGGCGTCTGGCTGGTGGCGCCCAAGGCCTGGTCTTCGGCGCGACGCCTTTCACCGGATATGAACCTGCTGATGGTGGTTGCCGTCTGTGGCGCTATCGCTTTGGGCGAGTTCTTCGAAGCGGCAACGGTGGCATTCTTCTTTTCGCTCTCGCTTTATCTGGAAAGCTGGAGTGTCGGACGGGCTCGGAACGCGGTATCCGCGCTGCTTGATCTGGCCCCCCCGACGGTTCGGCTGGTTCGTGCTGACGGCTCAGAGGCAACGGTCCCGGCGGCGGATGTCTTTGTCGGTGACAGCTTCATCGTTCGGGGTGGGGATCGCATTCCACTTGACGGGGAAGTCATCGAAGGGGCCGGTGCCGTTGACCAGGCTCCAATCACAGGTGAAAGCGCGTTGATTCCCAAAGAGCTGGATGATGAGGTCTATGCCGGCACAATCAATGGTGAAGGCACCCTCAAAATACGTGCGACGAAAACAGCGTCCGATACCGTGCTTGCCAAGATCATCCGGATGGTCGGTGATGCTCATGCTCGCCGTGCGCCGGTTGAGCAGTGGGTTACAAAATTTGCGCGGATCTTTACGCCCATCGTTATGGTCGTCGCAGTGGCTATCGCCCTGATCCCGCCGCTTGCATTTGGCGCATCGTCGGGTTTCTGGTTTTACAATGCACTTGTTCTTCTGGTTATCGCCTGCCCCTGTGCGCTCGTCATTTCCACACCGGTTTCAATCGTTGCGGCTTTGACCGCTTCGGCCCGGGCTGGGGTTCTGATTAAGGGCGGCGCATATATCGAGGCTCCCGGGCGTACCACCGCACTGGCCATGGACAAGACCGGCACGATCACCATGGGAGAGCCTGAAGTCGCCAATGTGTATCCGCTGGGCGACCCATCCGAGCAGGAGCTGTTGGCGAGCGCTGCCAGCCTCGAGGTTCGGTCTTCACACCCGCTGGCCCGCGCCATTTTGACCCGGGCAGAACAGACCGACATTTCGATATCTGCGGCTGAAGACATCCGAACCGTTCCCGGTCGGGGTCTTGAAGGCCGCATCGAGCGCGGAGATATCTGGCTTGGCTCCGACCGCTTCGCTGAAGAAAAGGGCTTTGGCGCGTCCATCCCTGCCGAATTGCGCAACCAAATCGAGAGCGCGGGAAGCACACTTGTGGTTGTCGGGGATGAGAACGGAGTCGCCGGTTTGCTTGAGCTGCGGGACCGCATTCGACCCGAAGCCCGAAGCATCGTTGCCCGGCTTCACGCGCAGGGCGTGAAGTCGATCATCATGCTGACGGGTGACAACGAACAAACCGCGAGAGCGGTAGCAGCCGAAGTCGGTATCGACGAAGTCCGGGCCCAGCTTCTGCCGGAAGACAAAGTCGCTGCGATTGAGGAACTGGCAGAACAGCACGAGATGGTTGCGATGATCGGCGATGGCGTCAACGACGCACCTGCGATGGCTCGGGCACATTATGCGGTTGCGATGGGTGCAGTTGGGTCCGACGCTGCTATCGAGACCGCAGATATTGCTCTGATGACCGACGACATCGGTAAAGTACCCTGGCTGATCGACCATTCACGTCGAACCATGTCGATCATCCGTCAGAACATCGGCTTCTCACTTGCGACCAAAGCATTGTTTGTCACTCTGACGGGTTTTGGGCTGGCATCCATGTGGGGTGCAATCGCCGCGGATGTCGGAGTGTCCTTGCTGGTCGTGGCCAATGCCTTACGGCTTCTGAAAGCTCCGGAAGATCATAGCGCCCAGACTAAGGCAAATACCCTTGGCTCGCAAGGAATAGGCGCTGCGACCACATAAGAGTGGAAGCCGGACTTCAAGGTGTCCGGCTTTCGCCTTGCTTACTGGCGCGTTACATCAGGCGCACAACTGCGATTGAAAGAAAAAACGCCACCAGGCCAAAAGCGATGGCATATCCTTTAGCGTATTGAAGAATATCAAGGCTGTTGCCATTCCGGCGCTTTGCCAAGACCCCACCCCAAACGGCGCCAACCAAGGCCCCCGCGATTGCCATCATTTTACATCCTCTGATTTGGTTCTTCTGGAGTGCAGTCCGCTTCAGGCGCGCATACCCGCAAACTGATAGCCGCGCACCTGAAGCCGTTTTAAGAAACTCTCACGAACTAGATTCGCGTTTTTTGGCGACGGGATTGCCCAGCTGTTTCTCAAGCTGTGCTCGAGCATTTCTTAAGCGTTTTCGCGCTGCTTCGTTTTCAACCTCGTTGTTCGCAGCGGCAGCAAGTCGGTCGTCAGAAAGCGGGTCCGTTGGTCGCCCGTCGACCAATACTTCATAATGAAGATTGGGGCCGGTCGCGGTGCCGCTCGACCCGACACGACCAACCACCTCGCCAGCCTCCACGCGCTGACCTTTGGCCAGACCATCGGCGGTTGCGCTAAGATGCGTATATCGCGTGACCGTGTCCGATCCATGAGCGATTTCCACCACACGCCCATACCCCCCGCGCCAACCTACATAAGACACGCGCCCCGGAGCCGTCGCATGTACCGGAGTACCACGTGCGGCAGCGAAATCGACACCGGTGTGCATCCGCACATTGCCGTAGACCGGATGTTTCCGCCGACCAAAGACAGAACTCAGGCGCGCGCCCTCAACTGGTTGCGAGAAGACGCGAAGAAGCTCACCATCGACATAGATTGCGGCGCGGCCAATTTCGGCGTCTGGCCATGCTATTTCGTAAAGTTGGTCATCCACTTCCAGTGCTGCAAAAATGAGTTGCGGCTGGCCTACCTTCTCGCCGTCGATACTTTCTTCGCGCCAGAGAAGACGGAGTTTTTCGCCACCGGTCAGATCGCGTCGAAAATCCACTGTGCCGCTCAGCATCTGAGCGAGATCCACCGCAAAACGAACCGGGATCTTTGCGGTGCTCAGAGCATTTGAGATCGAAGTTTCGATCTCTGTTTTGCGGGCCAGAATGACAGTGTCGGGTTCCGGTGAGACCACGCGCGTGGACAATGTCTCGCTAAGTGTCACTTCAATTCTCACGCCATCTTCCACGGCGAGCTCCACACTCCGCAGTTGATCCGCTGCCGTTGCAACGACTGTTATCGAGTGACCCGGCCGCAAGCGCCGCAAGTCGTATTCAGCGCCAAGTGCAAGTGCGATTTCAGCGCGATCGGTTGCGTCAATCCCCGCGTCAGACAGCATACTGTCGAGTGTGTCACCCACCGCAAGCTCGCGCGTCCATGTTCGTGAAGGTGGTTCAACAGGAGGCAAAGGTTCCTCTGCCTGAATGGGTTCCGGCTGAACAGGTCGAAACGAAACGGGGCTTGGAGCGAGTTCTGCCGATGGTACGTTCAGCAACAGAGCCGATGTGGTCTGCGGTTCCGCAGGAAGTTTGGGCACCTGAAAGACCGTGGGCGCAGGCACCGTCATTTCAGACCTGTTCGAGGCAATGAACATGATCGCAGCAATCGAGACGCTGCTGATCGCGATCGCCGAGGTTGCTAGAAACCGTGCGCTCATGATGTTGTATCCGCTCCACTTTTCAAAGCGCGGCGGATCTTGGGTACAGCAAACTCTCTCTGCTCATGATAGTCGATGGTGCTGACAAATTCGCCTGTGGGGTTAAACAGAAAAACACTTGCGGTGTGGTTCATTGTGTAGTCGCCATCTTCCATAGGAACTTTTTCATAAGTGGCGCGAAAGTCGTCTGCGGCTTGCGCGATTTGGTCCGAAACGCCGACCCAACCGCGAATAGCTGGATGAAAGTAGCTGACATAATCGGTCATGGCATCGACCGTGTCCCTTTCAGGGTCTACGGTTATGAACACGACGTTCAATTCGTCCGCGTCATTGCCCAGATCATCCAGCCAGAGGGAAATATCCGAAAGAGTCGTCGGGCAAACATCCGGGCAGTAGGTAAAGCCGAAGAACACCATTGTTGCACGTCCGACCAGCGATTGCGGGGTGACGGGGGTCCCTTCGTGATCAACCATGCGAAAGTTCATGCCCGACAACGCAAGGGGACGAAGGCGAACTGATTGAGCCGCTCCCGGCCCATCCACTTGCCACCATCCGACAAAGAGTGTCAGGCCGATTGCGCCAATTCCAGCAGCCCCAAATGTGAGAACACGTCGCCGCTGCATCAGTTCTCTGGGCCTCGTGCAGCAATACCGAATATCGGTATGTTGACGGTCTTTTCTGCTCCATCGGCAAAGATCAGGGTCAGCGCAAAACTCTCGCCTTCAGTCATCGGGCGTTGCAGCCGCATAAGCATTGCATGCAGCCCGCCGGGCTCAAGCGCGACGGAACCACCGGGCGCAATTTCCAGCTCGCCAGCTGGTGCCATGGAACTGACGCCCTCTGCATTGGTCGATGTCTGGTGGATCTCGGGCATCATCGCAAGATCGGTGCGGATAGAGGTCAGTGTGACGACCTCATCACTGGTGTTGCGGATCGTCATGTACGCGGCACCCGGCCGGTTGGTGCCGATAGAGGCCCGCGACCAGGCATCTTCAACGACAACATCGTCGCCCCCTGCCAGTACCGGTGCCGATAGAATGGCAGTGGTGCCGAATGCGGCAAGCACACCTGCCAGAAGTGTATTTTTTGTAGTGAGTCTCATAGTACCTCTCGCTACTGCTCAGCTTTGCAGTGCTGCAACTTCTGCAGCGACCAGACGTCTCAATTCAGCCTCACCAAACGGATCCAGAGATTTGCCATTGACGAAGAATGTCGGAGTTTGCCGTATACCGACCGCTTCGACATCAGCGCGATCCTGATTAAGAACACCGACTGTCTGGGGCGCGAGCATTTGTGCCTGCGCTGCATCGGCATCCAGTCCCGCCGCTGCTGCAATTCGAATAATAAGACCAGGCTCAGGCGCACCATGCGCGGCCCATTTGGGCTGCTCTCGCAGCACGGCTTCCAGGACCGGTTCAAAGACCCCCTGCATGCGTGCCGCTTCAAGCACGCGGATCGCCTCCTCTGAGCCTTCGCCATGGAAAGGGGTGTACCGGATCACAACGCGCACGGCGTCTCCATGCTGTGCCATGATGTCCTTCACGACCGGATGAAAGGCACGGCAGGCTTCACAAGCCGGATCGAAAAATTCGACAATTGTAACCGGTGCGTCTTTAGGGCCGAGAACAGGCGAGTAAGAACGGATAAGTGTTTCAGCGATTTCGGGTGCGACAGGCTCGGTGTTGCCTGAAGCAGCCGGGCGGTTCACGTACCAGGAGGCGGCTCCAAAACCAGCGCCACCAAATGCGAGAACGGACAAAATCAGGCCTCGTCTGTTCATACTTGTTTCTCCTTGAGTGAAAGGGCGCACAGAACGCCGATTAGCGCGAATGAAACGAGCGCCATCAGCGGAATCGGGACGCCCAAAACAGTTTGATTTGCGTCCGTGCAGGACGGACCGCTAGCTGAGCATGGTTGGATTTTTTCGGGGATCAGACCGGCATACAGGCCCATGTGCCACAAGGCGACAGCAGCGCCCCCCAATGCCAGTGCTATCCCGTAACGGCCCACGTTCTGGTCCTGCCACCACAGGCCAAGCCCCAGTACGATCGCCAATGGGAACATGAACGCGCGCTGGAACCAGCAAAGCACACAGGGCGTCTGCCCCAGGATCTCTCCAATGAACAGAACAGAAAGAGAAGCAACCAGGGCAATCGCCCAGGCCAGGCCGAGAAGTGTATCTTTGGAAAACCAGGACATGGTGCTCAGAGTCTCTGTTTCAGATCCGCAAGAATTTCTTCGGGAGGCGTGCCATATGACCAGGACTGAACGAATCCAGCGTCCTCATTGAACAGAAACAGATGAGAGGTATGCCCCATCGTGTATCCGTCCGGTGCAGCGGCTTGTTCGATCCGTTCGTAGAATATCGGAAAAGTCTTGGACGTTTGCGCTATCTGTTCTGACGTGCCTGTAAGTCCAATGATCCCCGCATCGAAAAGTGGTACATACTCGGCCAAGACGGCCGGAGTGTCGCGTTCGGGGTCAATTGAAATGAAGATGGGTTGCACTTGGTTTGATTGGGTTCCCAGGCCTTCCTGCACTGCTGCCACCTCGGACAGTGTTGTAGGGCAAACGTCCGGGCAGTTGGTGAACCCAAAAAACACCAACATCCACTTGCCCGCAAAGTCGTTCTGAGTACGGACAACACCAGAGTGATCTGTCAGTTCGAACCTGGCCTCGAACGGGACAGAACCTTCTTCGGTCCGTACGGATCTGTTATCTGACCACAACATCAGATAGGCAAATGCCGCCGTTGCGACACCAGCCAGCACCCATAAGATTTTCTGAAATACAGTCAGTTTCAAAGTTAGCCGTCCGCCTGCGATTCTTGGTTCAGAACGGCGTGTACACCCTCTACCTGCTAGAGGTTCAAAGGTGATTTCGAGCCTGCGGCTGGGTGTCACAGGTCCACCGGCTGGAAGGTGCTATTGTGCGGTGCTGACCTGAACCTACATAAGCTGTAACTTTGCAAGGAGACCCAGATGCTGACGATCGGAACGCTTGGAAAAAAGACCGGAACCAAGGTTCAGACGATCCGCTACTACGAGCAGATCGGACTTATGCCGGAACCGGGGCGCACCGAAGGTGGCCAGCGGCGTTATGGCCATACCGAATTGGATCGCCTGGCTTTTATCCGTCACGCCCGCCAACTGGGGTTTTCGCTTGAGGCGATACGCGAACTGCTTGATTTGTCCGACGATCCGGATCGCCCCTGTCATGAAGCCGACAGTATCGCGCGCCGGCAACTCAAACAGATTGAGCAAAGAATGGCGCGGCTGGAAGCGTTGCGGACCGAGCTGGAGCGCATGGTGCATGAATGCAGTGGCGGCAACACCTCGGATTGTCGTGTACTCGAAGTTCTGCGCGATCATTCCGAATGTCTTACTGATCACGAAGAAATCGGCGCGTAACCCTGGGCAGCGTCGTTGCGAACTGGAATTAGCCCCTTGAAGCTATAGTCACTGTAGCAATTACAAGTCTTTCTGAGTTGATTCGACGAGAGACCAAATGCTGAACCGAGACCCGTTGCTAACCGCCACACCTCTGCTTGATTTTGAAACACCCGCAATTTTGGGACTCATAACGGAACGGCGCTGGCCCGATCTGCCTGTCTTGGATCGAATTGGCGCTATTTATGATTTCGTGCGTAACGAGATTGCCTTTGGTTACAACCGTGCAGACGATATCCCGGCATCAGAGGTACTCGCCAATGGCTATGGGCAATGCAATACCAAGGGCACTCTTCTGATGGCACTGTTTCGCGGCAGCGGTATCCGATGCCGTTTGCATGGCTTTACGATCCACAAAGAGTTGCAGAGGGGTGTGGTTCCCGAGCTTTTCTATCCGATGGCGCCGACGGAGATTGTGCATTCATGGGTTGAAGTCGAAGCAGAGGGTACGTGGCTAAAGCTGGAAGGCTTTATTCTGGATGAGCTTTTCTTACGCGTGTTGCAGCAGACATTTCCCAAAACAGAAAGCCTGTGTGGGTATGGTGTGGGGACGGATTGCCTGAGCGATCCCCAGGTCGAATGGGAAGGCCGTGACACATACATTCAAAGAAACGGCATCGTGCAGGATTTTGGGGACTTTGACTCACCTGACTCCTTTTATGTCCGTCACAGGCAGAACTTTGGCTTTTTTCGTGAACTGATGTACCGAGTCGTCGTGAGGCATTGGATGAACGCACGTGTAAGAGCACTACGCACTGGCAGGCTGGTGGCAAATGTTTCGGCAACACATTCCCATGGCAACTCTGGTGAATCCGTTTGAACGCTAGATTGGCACCAAGAATTTTCCTCAACGCAGGCGATTTTCAATCTAGCAAGCTTGAGGCCTTAACAAACCAGCGCGAGGGCGTGTGTAGCAGGCTACACCGGCCCGGTTTCAAGCGAAGCATCCAACCTTCAACCGCGATGGAAGAAAAGGAAAGACACGAGCCTTTTCTTTAGAGAATTGGGAAATTCCGGCTTAGTTGAACCGTTTTTGCAAGGCCATATTCAGCGCCTCTGACAATAAAACCAGAACAATGATTGCCAACGTCACGGTCGCAGCCTTTTCATACTGAAACGACCGTACATAGGTTTGCACATACAACCCAATGCCACCTGCACCGACAATGCCCAGTATCAGGCTTTCGCGCAGATTTAGCTCAAACCGAAATACGGTATCGCGCATGATCACAGGCGCCATCTGCGGCCAGATTGCCCAACGCAACTGTTGAATTCTGTTGGCCCCTGCGCTTTCAAGCGCCGCCACAGGAGCGGTGGCAACATTGTCGATGGCTTCTGCATAGAACTTTGCCAACATGCCGGTCGCGTGAAATGTGATTGCCAGTATACCGGGAAGCGGACCCAACCCAACAGCGCCCACCATTAGCATAGCGACCAGGATCAGCGGGATCGACCGGATAACCGCAAGCAAGGCACGGACGGGACGCCAGATCGCTGGTGGTACCATAGTTTCAGAGGCCAAAACGGCCAGTCCCACCGACAGGATCACGGCGAACAATGTTCCCAGAATGGCGATCCTCAGAGTCTCCGCCAGCCCGGTCAGAACCTCGCGCCAAACGGACAGGTCAGGTGGGATCATACGCCCCAAAAACTCTGCCAGACGGGGTCCCGCGCCTGGCAGCTTGCCCAATCCCATATCTCCGCTGGTCAGCGACCACAGGATCGCCAGCACCAGCATGACCCAAATGACGGATCGACCCATCAACTGACTACACGCAGCCCCGATGTGACACCGGCACCGTGATACAGTTCATCGATGTCCCCGCTGGTCAACTGAGCCGACGGTTTGTCGAACAATACCACGCCATCTCGCAGGCCTATGATGCGCTCAGCAAAGCGGCGTGACAGGTCGGGCTGATGCGAGCTGAAAATGACGCCGATTTCGCGGCTACGTGCAGAGCTGGTGATCAGGCTCAGAATGCGTTCTGCGTGAGCAGGGTCCAAATTGCTGACGGGCTCATCCGCAAGGATCAACTCGGGTTCTTGTGCCAGACATCTGGCAATCGCAACGCGCTGCCGTTGTCCACCCGACAACTGATCGGCACGGCGGCTTGCCAGATCGGACAGCCCCGTATCCTGAAGCGCCCGTGTCACGCACATATGGTCCTCTTCCCGGAACCGCCCCCAGAGTGAGGACCAGATATTCATCCGGCCCATCCGACCGTTCATCACATTCTGATAGACACTCTGCCGATCAACCAATGCGAATTCCTGGAAGACAAAGCCGATATTGGCACGGTCCTCGCGGGATGGAATTCCTGTTGCCAAAAGTGACTTGCCCAGCACCTGGGCCTCGCCCTGCCAACCGCTCGAACGACCATCCAACAACGCCAGCAACGTTGATTTGCCCGCTCCCGAAGGACCGAGTAGCGCGACACTTTCACCCGGCTGCACCGACAGTGAAACATCTGCAAGAGCTGCCGCACTGGCAAAGTGCTGCGATACCGCGTTGAGTGAAATCACAGGGTTCATTTCAGAAACCCATACCGCCGCGCAGTCTCGCGTACGCCTTCGTAAACCGATGGATCAGCAGGGAGATAGCCGTCCGGGCCATAGAGGTAGGTGAGCAGGTGACGGTTCTCACTCTCGTTGAGGCGCAGCATGGTTTCAATGAACTTCGCCTGCAGCCCAGCGTCCAGGTCAGGGCGGGCAATGATTGCGTGGCTGGGAATTTGTTCTGATTCCGCCAGCACCTTGACCTCGGCCTGCTGATCCGGTGTCAGATAGAGATCGGCATACTGGCTTGCGCCTGCCGCATCGACCAGTCCGTTGGCCATGGCCTGCATCGCTTGCTGATAACCACCGGCAAAGAACTTCTGCCCGAAAAAACTGTCAGCATCGCCTGTGCCCGAGAACAGCCCGGCGCGCACAAACAGATCAAGCGGATAGATGTAACCGGATTCCGAGACCGGATCGGAAAAGGCAATGTCACGTCCCCGGAGATCGGCCAGCGTTTCGATACCGCTGTCACGTCGCACGAAGACGCGGCCCGAATAGCTGGGTTGCCCGCGATAAACCTCGGACAAGAGCGGTACGGCACCGATCTGGTCCTCGGCCAACACAAAGGGCAACGCTCCCATGAACGAGATATCGGCATCACCGTTGCGCAGCGCCTCGACGGCGGCTGCGTGGTCAAACGTCACAAACCCCGTGACCGGAACACCCATCTGCTCGGAAAGCCAGCCTGTGATGATGTTGATATCACCCAACAGCTTTTCGGGGTTCTCCTGCGGGATGAAGGCCAGCTTCAGCCCCTGATCAGTTGCGGCCATTACGGGCAGGGCTACAGATGCGGCTGCAGCGACCAGAAAATTGCGGCGCGACAGCATCAGAACATCCTCTCGTCAATTTCGGCCTGCATGGCCTTGAACAGCTCCCATTGGCGGGTGGCTTCGGTCCAGTTTCCTTCGGCGCTGGCATCGCCAACCGCTCGCAGGATGGCAGCGAATTCGTAGATTTCGGGCTTGGCGTTCTGATTGACCATGACACTGGCATCCGTCGCCAGATCAGGAGCTACCGTGTCGATCAGAACCGCTATGTTTTCAGCATCCTGCATAGGCAGCAGGGTATCGAGCGTGCTGGCGAATGTTGTCAGTTCTTCCCAGGACAAGCGGAATACGCTGTCACGGCCTTCGAATACTTGATAGGGGTCTTCACCGTCGCCAACGGCTTCGACATAGGCAGTCAGGTCTGCGCGCTGTGCTTCGTCCAACCCCAAATTCTTGGTGTCATTGAACCAGTCAACAACGCTGGCCAGCGTCGGCAGCGATCCGTCATGCATGTAAGGTGCAGTGAAATTGACGTTGAGCAGTGTCGGGGTTTCGAACGCCGTAGCCGTGCCCCCGGGGAATGGTTGTTCAGCGCTGCCCATGTCGTAGGTCAGACCATCGCGGAACTGACGGTCAGGCGTGTGACACGAAGCGCAGGATTTGTCACCAAGTCCGGCAAATTTGGTGTTGAACAGCACCTCTCCGCGCTTGGCGTCGTCCGAAGCCAGATCGGTCAGCTTGCCGTACCGGTCGATCTTTGGGTTGGGAAGGAAGTCGAACTGTTTGACATAGGCTTCCAGCGCATCCAGCTGGAACGGCGTTGGTTCCTTTCCCGCGAACTCGGTCACAATCACATTTCGGATGAACCGGCGCAGGCTTGGTTCGCGCCCGTCGCGGCCATAAGGTGCGGTAAAGCGGATGCCACGCATGGAAGGCGTGTCCAAGTGATCATCGGTCCGGTCATTGAACATTGGATTGAAGAACGAACCGTCCACATCCATCCCACCTGGATGGGATGAAAGGCCCGGAATGAAGAAATCCCGGTTCACGTCGGAGCGGTTGTGGCAGGTCGAGCAGGCGATGCCCAACTCGCGCGCCGGGCCGCCGAAGATTTCAGGGCTGTCGAACAGCATATCTCCATAGGCCACCAGCGGTAGATTGGCCTCATCCTCACCCGCCTCTTCAAATTGAAGAACCAGCCGCGGCAGCTGCGCCTGATCTCCGATGTTCGACCCTGGCGGCAGCGTGGCGGGCATTGTGATTTGTTCGCCTGAAAGAACTACTGTTTCAGGCAGCGGTGTTAACTTGTCGCGTTGGGCATACTCGGATGGCAGATAGTTGGCACGAATATAGGCAACAATAGTGGCCTGAGCTTCTGCAAATTGGTCGACATCCACTGTTTGTGCGCCATTGCCCAGTACTCCTGCGCTGCCAAGGGTGGAGTTCAGAACCAACCATGCCCGGCCCAGATCGCGAGACGCCGACGTGTCTGCAGCCTTGATACCATCCTCGAATGCGCGGAACAGAGCAGCCGCTTGCGCGACCTCGCGTGCCGCTTCAGGCTGACCCAGCGCGGTCTTTGCGACATCCAGATGGCGCAGAATTCCCTCAGCAATGGCAGTTGTGCTTGCTTCAAACAGCGCCTGCCGATCTTCGGCTTTCATAGCTTGGTTGATCGCAATCGCTTCGTTGCCGGAGACGCGTGACAAGGGAGCGACCTGAATGTCACTGCCAGGTGCGGGCGAAGTCCAACTCCTCTCAATTTCATCCCAGGGAACCGGGGTTAGATTTCCCATGAACAAGGTCAGTCGATACGCGGCAGCGCGCGGAGCCCAAGGAGATTCTTCAATCGCCGTGGCATCCGCGATCACGGGCAATGCGCAAAGTAGTGTGGACGCTATCAGGTGTTTCATAGCACTGTCTATCAAAGTTAGCCTTGTCTAATTTAATGATGAAGGCATGCTCATTGTCAAGCTCGGCTTTCAGGTGCATACACTGGAGACTAGACCAGCGACGTAATCGTGAGCCGATGACCGAAACAAAACCGGTAAATTCAGATCGTAGCATTGATACCCAGGCGAGTGGGTTTGAGGCTGTGCGACAGGCCCACCAAAGCGAAATGGTTGAAGACTACGTTGAACTTATCGCGGAGCTGATCCATCAGAATGGCACGGCGCGCCCGGTCGAAATAGCCGAGCGATTGGGCGTGACCCAACCTACGGTTTCCAAGAATTTGGCTCGTTTGAAACGAGAGGGTTTCATTGAGCAAATACCCTACCGCTCACTTCAGCTGACCGATGCCGGGCGTCAATTGGCGGAAGCTTGTAGAAGGCGTCACCGGATTGTCGTGGAGTTCCTGATCGCCTTGGGCGTTTCACCAGAAGTGGCAGAGCATGACGCTGAAGGTATTGAGCATCATGTAAGCGAAGAAACTCTTGCAGTGTTTGAACGGTTCGTTGGGCGGGCCGATGAAGCAAAGTAGAAACAAA
The DNA here is from genome assembly GCF_013112245.1 of Ruegeria sp. HKCCD4315. Lineage (NCBI taxonomy): Bacteria > Pseudomonadati > Pseudomonadota > Alphaproteobacteria > Rhodobacterales > Roseobacteraceae > Ruegeria > Ruegeria sp. HKCCD4315. The sequence goes on from NZ_WVRN01000003.1 coordinate 48,626, forward strand.
AAGAGCCTCAAATATGGTTGCGAAATTTGGTAGATCTAATTTCACATAGACAGAGATTGTCCTAAGTTGCAGCTAGACAGTGACGCTATCTGAGGGTGGGTGGCCCGGCGCGAAACTACGTGGGTACCTGAAAATCGATACAGGTGCAGACGTAGTGAACGAGCCCTTAGAACAAGAATCCAATTCGGTAGATGATCTGGCTCACTTAGTAATCGGCGTCAAGATTTCCAGCGGCAAAAAACCTGACTACAGCAGCGATCTCCGTACTGAATAGGCGAAAACTGAAAGATTGCTTAAGAATAACATATGTCGAAATCATAGAGTTACTCATTGCACTTCTGACGAGGTGGCCACAACTGATCACTTTGTTTTCGGTTCCTGTCCTAGCGAGATCCAATATACCTTTGTTCAACTGGCCTTTAGTGATATTTTTTTGAAAAAATCAAAATGAGCCGAGCAGTTCCTATGAAAAGACGTCTGTTTCTCTCTGGCTTCATAGCCGCCTTTTTGTCCGGCTGTGCAAGCAAGTTCCGTACTTACAATGGGCCGGTTGTGACTCGGCTTCGGCTATACAAAGCGCAGCGCCTACTTATCCTCGATGGTAGTGAGCGTGTCTTGCGGGCTTTTCCAATTGGACTCGGATTTGCCCCCGAAGGTCACAAGCAATTCGAAGGAGACGGGCGAACACCTGAAGGCTCCTATGTAATTGACCGTCGCAATCCCGAGAGCCTTTTCCATCTTTCAATCGGAATCTCTTATCCGAACGAGGCGGATTCTGCGTTTGCCCGAGCTCGGGGTCGTTCTCCGGGCGGTGATATTTTTATCCATGGCGGCCCTCGCCCTGGAATTGATCCCACGAACAAGCGTGACTGGACTGCAGGGTGCGTCGCTGTCACAGATCAGGAGATTGAAGAGATCTACGCTATGGTCAAAGACGGGACGCCAATCGAAATCTACTCATAGAGGGACAGGTTCCGAATAGACAACGATTGCGGATTTGCCTTAGCGCTACGTTGATGGGGGCAGAAGCTATTACTAGAGCTTTCACGGCCAACGCCACACTCGCTGTTTCGACGAACGGATAAACGGATATAGGTCTGGATTGAGAACCCAATCCCACCAGCGCCGAGCATCGGTGGGATGACATGCTTATGGGCAAGCAAATTGATGACAGGACGAATGAACACCGCCGACGAGTCCAATAAAGGACGTTATTTGTATCCTTTTCCGACATCAACTCGCGTAATTCTGCCGTCGCCAGACCGCAAGTCTCATGCTCCAACAGGTGAGAAGTAGGACATGAGGTGTCCCATCACCGATCTGCAGCTTTCCGGTGCGCAGACGCGCCGTAGTAACCATCGCGTTCAGATGACAGGGTTCTGAGAAGACGTTTATTTGATCTCGCGATGGATAGTTGCCTTCGAGCGTTTCAACACATGTGCCATCTCTCGAACAGGGACCTTCGCATGCCTCCAGCGCTCAATCCTACGCCGTTTCTAAATGCCGAGTTGCGAATACACTGCGCCTGTGCCATTTTCTCCTCATTAGATAACCCATTGGTTTCTAACAGAAGTCGCACTTGGAAATAGCACGCACCCCCTGCTTCAAACCAAAAACGCAGAAGTGAAATTATGTGAAACTTGCCCCTGCTCACAATTTTGCAAATCAAGCGGTGCACGTGGGCCGAACTCAGAGATGCCTGATCCACACGCATTGATCCCGGTTGGGTCCAAGTTCTTCGAGGATCCTTTCAGCATCCAGATTGAAGTCTTTGGCAATTTCCTGGACCTGAACCGCCTGAAAGCTATCCAAGTTCCGCACCGTTCGACCATCTTCAAAGGTGATCAACTCGTGTGATCTTCCAGACCAACGCACGATCCCGCCGCAAAGGGTCTGTCCTTCAACATCCGCAAGTTCGGCGACCGGGTCGGCAAAGAAATCGGTCCATTTAAGAATACCTGTGCTGACAGCTCTCGCCACTGCTTGTTCCGTTGTCCGGCACTTGAGTTTTGTGACGATCGAAGACGTCAAAGCATGCACCATCCTGGAGGAGAGCCCCGTCTGGCCAGCAACTACGGATGGGATCAATCCTGATGCGAGCATCTTCAGAACATCCATCTCCTGATCGGACAACGCATCCGTAGGAAAGTTGAAAACTGTATCAATCACATCGAGCGCGAGTAGATGCAGGACCTGCGCTTCGTGGCGAAGGGCAGGGAGCATACTCCCGACCAAGGCGTCCCAGTCGGATCGGCGCAGGTTGGAGGTAACCGTAAAGACACCACGCTCCCCAAACGGATTGATAACCGGAATGGATAGTCCGTGCTGACCCACACCAAATTTTCTCGCTGCATCGAATAGCGGTGCGTGTTCACGCTGATCATCAAACACAGCCCAATCAATTGGTGCGATCATTGCGGCGCCAAACCGGATGAGGGGATCGACCAGGACCATGTCGTTGTCGACGTAGTGCCTGACCCATTCGGCCGGGAACGTGGTGCAGCCGTGGACAACGTTGTGATGCTTGTCGATATGGGCGTAGGACGCATTCTCCAGTCCGAACCTCGAACAAATTTCCTGAAGGCGCGCCTCCCCGGTCTGCCTGAAATCCAGTTCAGAATTGCCAATGTCCGCGATTTTCATAGATCGTCTTTCTGTTCCGCGTTGCCGTCGAGGCCGCTTAGCAACCTAAAGCTGAACAAACCACTCGGGAATTCCCGTAGCCAATCATGCATTTGAATACAGTTCTGTTCTGGAGGCGGAAACGGAGCGAAAACCTGCCGATGAGACACATGAATTGGAGAAGCTGGCGGCTCATAACCCGGCACGGCTAAAACCCGCTGCAGTGATCTTGCGGAAGCCCGTCTTCCTCCTCTCGGGCTCTACGCGCCAAAAGCCCCATGAAACTGGAAATCAGGTTCAGTTCACCGCGCTCATCTGCGTGCACCATACCGCGCAGATATCCGCCCGGATTAACCACTGGCGGCAACCGTGGATCGCTCAGCCTCGCGTCTGTGATCAACCCGGCCAGGATTGCACCCATCACGGTCAATCGGTCAATCGCCGTACGCCAAGCCGAGGCATTGGCGCCGATCTCCGACAATCGCGACCAAACGCCGGTCTCAATCGCGTAGAGCGACGGGCTGGAATTCTGATCTCCGCCACCCGCGATATCGATATGCATGCGCAGCTCGGGTGAGGCCAGTTCATATAGGATGCGGTTATTCACCCGCGGTAGTTTTTGGGCCTTGCGCGATGCCGTATCTGTCGGATGATTGCTTTCTAAGCAATGCGGAGGGCCGTCAGGCCCGGAGCCGGAACAATCTGGTTCCGAGGCTTTTGCCGAGGACATTGAACTCTCGCCATCGGCGTTACAGGACAGAATTGTTTCTTCAATTTGGTCTTGTATATGGCACCCGAAACAAGCTTCGGGTTCACCCGAAATTTCACCGGGTTTTGCGACATGCTCTTCGATCCGGCTCCAAAGGTCGTAAGCCGCCTGAACATGTAGCTTGAGCGCCTCCAGCGTCATGTATTTCAACTTGTCGGCGCGCGGCCAGGATCGAAGTTCCTCCTTCATGCCTTCCAGACTTTCAGGAGGGCAGGGGAGTAAGAGAAGCACGGCCAGACTATGTTTCACATATCGGTAAAGCCGTGATCGATCCCCGCGCAGCTCGTCCTGTTCTTTCTTCTCGGCCTTGCTGCGCACGTCCGCATCGCGCATCTCGGGAATGAGGTTCAGGGCAGGGGTCAGGAAGAGTCCAAGCTTCTTGCGCTTACAGCGCGCGCCATTTGCGCCAAGCCTGCGTTCGATCAGACCAATCCTTTCCAGCTCACGTTCGTGATTGTGGATTGTCCGATCTGTCACGCCTCGCCCGGCAATGAGGGTTTCCTGGCGCGCGTAGCAAAAGGGTTCCTGAGACGGGTCTCGAAAAGCACATGGCGTAATCATATCGATGATGATCTCTAAGGTGCGAATACACTGGGCTGATGCGCCTCTGATCTGCGCATATCCCACGCAGAGCTGACGTAACCTGTCACGGTTCCAGCCCTCAGGAAGGCCGTTGTGAAAGCGAATATTATCGTGGTGATGGGCGGATGCGATCTGCCGAAAGCTCATGGATTTGGCCTCATTTGGCAAAGGTCAGTGTTGATATCGCGGCTTCGCGGGGCAGGGTGTTCGGAATGGTTCAACGGTCTCATGGTCTGCTTCTCATTGGGGAAGCAAGGCGGCTCGAACCTCAGCAAAAAGACACAGAAAAACCGTTCGCACAGATGCGTTTGTCCTTGTCAGTAATTTTGGAGTTTCCTATAAATCAGGTGATCAAACGTGACTTAAGAAGATCCCCGCTGAGGCCCCGCCTTGCGGGGGTTTTTGTTTCTGGGATTAAGTTTTTCCTCCGGGCCAATCGGCCTGGTTTAAAAATGCAGCTGGCGATTTTTGGTGGCATAGCCAGGAGCAACGCGTTGTACCGCAGGTCAGCACCTCAATATCGGATGAGTTCGTAGTCGCTGAACCCGAATGTGTCGGTCCACTCGACGCCAACGCCGCGGAAGTAGCTGGGAGGTTCACAGCGATTGCCCAGTGGCAGCCAGTAAGGGATTGGGGCAGGAGCGCGCTCGGACCAGCGAAAATTCGTATTATCGTCGTAGGTGCCAACCACAAGATCAAGCGAACGCTCGCAATCTCCCTCCCTTGAACGACGGCGATAGCTGTAGTGGCGCACATCCCAAACCCTGATGGATCTCACAACGTCGAAATCGGAAGAAGAAAGATCGACGCTGATCGGGGTGGCTTGGAAACCGTCACCGTATTGGCCGTGATGTGCATCGATCCTTCCTATCGAGATCGCTGCGTCTACCAGTATTGGCTTAGCGGTGTCATCCGATGGAAGCTCTGGAACTGGGCTAGCACTGGTGCGCTTGATGGCTTCCAACCGTTCCATAGGACCCAAGTCCGAGGGGCTGTGTGACGTATTCATCGGACAGCGCCAGAGTTGAAGCGGCGGTTCGACCGGGTAGGGTGTGATGCGCCGAATGAACTCCGCCTTGGCTGCGACGCAATCAGCCGAACTTGGCCAACCCCCGGCGAGGCAAAGGAATATGGCACAGTCAATTGGATAGGCACGAGCCTGCGTGGCTGGCAGTGCAGCGAGTGCAACTGCAAGGGCCTTCGCGCGAGTTCGATTTCCGGATTTTGAGTGTTTCAAGATGGTCTCTCCTGCTTGCGAATCGCCTAAGCAATATCCGGCCAATATATTTCTGACAATCCAATATCGTATATTGGCGGGTTTTCTTATATTGACGTAGATTGTGTTTTAGTCCACAACTTTTGGATGTAGAAGACGGCCCATAGGGGGTCGTCATGGCGGACAACAAGAGACAATACACTGTGGTAACCATCGAGATGGTCCGGGGCCTGAAAGAGGATCAGGTTCCCTTTACATGCCGCTACGAATTTATCGGACTCGCTTCCCTTGGACGACCTAAGTACCACTGCATTTACAGCTCGCCGAACTATGTCGGGGCCTTGTGCAAGTCGAAGATCTCTCGAGCGGGCGCTGAGCCCAGAGAGTTCGATCTTTGGCCGGGCCTCTTCAAGCATCATCAGGAATTTGGTGATGGGCGCATTCTCTGCGTCAAATCAGACTATACGATCGAGTCGATTACCCCAGAGGGTCTCGAAGCAGCTCAGGCCCTGGACGCGAAATCCAAAACCTGATCGGTCACGTTCGAGAACCCGGCTCATCAAAATGCTGGGGCAGGGCGCATGAAACGGCTCTTGTTTCTCAGCGCTGCACTCGCGTCCTTGTTCATTGCTGCAGTTTGGATTGAACCAGCTAGGAAAACAAAGACTCTCGGCGCATCCGAGGTGATTGCCGTTGACGGTGACACGATCGACCATGGTGACGACCGATACCGGCTTATTGGGTTTGATACGCCTGAGACATTCCGGGCTCAGTGCGATGCTGAGAGAGCTTTGGGTCTACGAGCCAAGGACCGGCTGACGGAGCTCATCAACTTCGCGGGCGTAATTGAACTTGAGATTGAGCTGCACTTTGACGTCCACGATCGCTTCTTGGCGCTTGGGCGCGTGTCTGGACAGAACGTCGGGGCCATCCTGATTTCTGAAGGTCTGGCGCGCCCGTACTCGGGTGGCAAGCGCCAGTCCTGGTGCGGCTGAAAGAAAGGATAAAACAACGATTTATGACAGCAGAGAGAAACGACTAAGCAATAAGCAGTCCTGCCGATTGCGCCAACAATCGACAGGACAAGAAACGCCCTTAATCCATCCGGGCATTCCTCCAACATCAAGAGAGAACTGTACTATGGTAAAAACAGTAGTCCGAGATGCCGGTCCTAGATTGGGCAGCACCGCGACAGAGTCAATGGGTGCAAACCTAGACAACGCGTCTGCACCTCCGATCCCTTAGCGCTGTCTGACGATTGAGGCGCGCGGGACATCCGAACGTTCCAGCCAAAACATCTGACTAAGAGATCCGAACCAGACATTGGTCTTTTGCGGCGCCACTGAAGGTTCAGTGCTGTGTCCCAGCACCCGATTCCCCACCGCTCAGATGACCTGAAGTCGACCCCATAATAGTAATTATGTAAAAACTACTGACCTATTTTTTGAAAGGCGGAAAGGTGATCACAGTGGCCTTCGACACTATCGAAAGCAAGATTGATCGGCGCTGGGTGCCTGCCGCCCAGAGCTTCGAGCAAGCCCGTAAGGACATTCTCACCGTAATCCGCCACCTTGCCGGAGAACGGTCAACCATCAAGCGCGGAATGCGCGAATACTGGCTGGAAAGCGATGCCCGCGCCACGGCTTTCGGAATCGCGCTCGAAATGTTCCATGTCCTCAATGATCTTGAGTATGTCCGTGCAAATCGGCTCTACAAAGCCTTGAAGTTGCACGCAGACGTTAACAAGGCGTTGGGTCCGAAAGAGCTGTTCCGCTTTGCTTCACCGGAAAAGGCCGCTGCGCTCATCCAAAGCAGCAGCCGAGCAAACTATGCCAACTCATACGCAACCCTGAAATTCGGTTGCGACCTGTCAGGCACAATCGACGCCGACACCGCGCGCGACGTTCTGAACCGGCATGAAGCCCTTTGGTTCGTTTACCCAAACGCCACCTATCACGTTCACCTGATCCGTGAGGGTGTCTGGCTGGACATCGTTATGCCGCTTGAAGTGGTCGTTGAGCTGCGCCTTGAAGTGGATTTCGCAATGCAAATCCGACAAGCGGAACTTGATGCGCAGGGAGCTTTGTCATGAACAAGCCTGCGCGCAAAGTTCTTCCTGATCGTCGGCTGGCTGAAACACGCCGCGTTGAAACTCCGCAAGGGCACACTGCCTTTGTCACCATCGGGTATGATCCGGCGTCGCCAATCAAACCCCGTGAAGTGTTCTATAGCGGCGGTTTTCGCTCTGGCAGCGACCTCGAATACCATCTGCATGATCTGTGCGTTCTGATTTCGCTGTTGCTGCAGCACGGCGTAGCAGCTTCGTTTCTGTCGCGCTCTATCGCTCGCAAGACTTCGGCCCTTGGTGGCGAAGAATACGCAAGTCTCGCAGGCTGGTTGGTGGATGCTGTCAGCATTCCGCCGTCCTGGACTGATGAGTACGTGGCCGCGACCGGCGACGAACAGAACCCCTCCAATTCCTCGCCAACTCAAGCAAAGGAGAAATCCGAATGATCGCAGCAATGCGGCCCCTTCTGCTCGTCTCCACGGCATTTGTGGCGACCGGCGCAAGCGCCCAGGTCATCGAATACGAGCCGGATGGCAGCGTGTTTCTGAACGGTGCGCGGGCAGAAATCGTCAATGGCGTCGTTCGGCCAATCCGGATGCGTGAGTACACGCTTGACGAAAAACCGGAAGCGCCGAAGGCCAAGCCACAGGAAAAGATCGAGATTGCGGGCAAGGCACCGCGGCCTCGCAGATCCTCGGGCGGCTGGTCGCAGGAGCGGATCGTCAAAGAAATCCACGCAGCGGCGGAACGCCATGACATTCCGGCCGAGTTGTTCATGGCGCTGGTCTGGCAGGAAAGCCGGTATCGGGCTGACGCTCTGTCACCCAAGGGTGCCTATGGCTTCGCACAGCTCATGCCCGGAACGGCGAAAGACCTGGGCGTGAACCCAAAGAACCCTGCAGAAAATCTCGACGGTGGTGCCCGCTATTTGGCGGCGCAGTACCGCGAGTTCGGAACCTGGAAGCTGGCGCTTGCCGCCTACAACGCCGGGCCTCACCGCGTCGTCGAATACGGCGGCGTCCCCCCCTTCACCGAAACCCGCAATTACGTGCGGATCATCCTAAGCAAAGTGAGCACTTCCTCATGAAAAGAACCCACTTCTACCAGCAGATGGCGTTTTTCGCGATCACTGCGTTCATCATCACAGCAGCGCCCGCCTCCGCTGGCTGGCTGCAAGATGCCATTGGCGATTTCATCAACGAAACGCTGGCCGACTCGAAGGTCGTTGGCGTCAGCCTTGCCGCTGTCGGCTTCATCTGGGGCTGTCTCGCCTACGTGTTCGGCTGGGGTTCGCTGAAAGGCCCGGTAATCGCTATCGTCGTCGGCGCTGTTATCGGCCTCGCTGATACATTCATCGGAGGCTGATTGATGCCGCGCCGCAATACGGTCTTTCGCGGCCTGAGCCGCCCCGCAGAATGGGGCGGCTTACCCGTGATCTATCTGCTGGTGATCCTCGGGATGACCATGCTTTCGTTCTTCATGTTCGGGATAGCGCCAGCAATCATTGCGGGTTTTGTTTTCTACACCGGGCTTCGCCTCTTTTACGAATGGGAACCGGCTTTCTTCCGCGTCCTGTCCGTAACCCTTTCCAAAACTCCGCGCACCAAAAACCGCCAGCATCATGGGGGAGATTACTATAGTGCCTAAGCCTGCTGCACAGGATTTGTGGACCCTTGCCCGCTCGTTGATCGAGCCGAGCTGGCGCAAGGATGAAATGAGCCTCTTTCAGATGTTGCCGTATGGCTATGTCGTGGACGATGAGGTCATTTCTACACGCAACGGTGGCCTCATCGCCGCTGCAGAAATCACCGGAATCAACGCAAACACGCTGGACGAAAACGAGTTCGAGTTCCTGGCCGAACGGTTTGAGCGTGTATTGCGCACGACACCCAATGAGGTGGCCTTTTATGTTCATCGACTGACCGTCCCAGCTGAGACTGGTCATGTCATCACAGATCCAACCGGCTTTGCCGGTGCAGTGGCGCAGGCCATGCGCTCAGCGTCCGTCGATGCAGAGCTGAAAGAACGCAAGATCATCATCAGCGCCATTCTGCAAAAGCGGCAGGATGAGCGGGCAAAACAGATGTTCGGCATGTCGTCTGGAACGATAGACGAGGAACGCCGCGAAATGATGGAACAGCTCGACGGTGTGTTCACAACACTGGCGGGCACGCTGGGCGAGGCCCGTATGCGCCGGCTGAAGCTCAGCGAGGGGCGTTGGCTCGGCTATTATGGAATGCTGTTGAACGGTCGGTATCAGCCGATCATTCACACGAACATTGCAGAACCCATCGCCTTCAACATGCCGCAAGAGGATGTGCTGTTTCAGGGCAAGCGCGGCAAACTGGTCACGGGCGACGATCAGGAACGCTCCATCCGTGTCTATTCCCTGAAGAATTACCCGATGGCTTCGTTCCCCGGCATTTTCGACGGGCTAGACCTGCCGGTTGATGTCGTGATTTCGCAATCCTTCCTGCCGATCAGCCGCGCCCAGGCGCAGGAAATGGAACGCCGCAAGTCGGGACAAATGCGCTCGGCAGGCGACAAGGCAAAGTCGCTTGAAGAGGATTTGTCCATTCTGGCGGACGGCATTGCCTCCGGCACCATGTCACTCGGCAAGCACCACCTGTCGATCTGCGTGTTTGGGAACGAGGAAGATCTGAAAACCGCCGAAAAACACATCATCGGTGAAATCCAGATTTCGGGTGGCACGGTGAAGCGCGAAGCGATGTCGGCCCGTGCCGTGTACTTCGCACAGCACCCCGGCAATTTCGCGTTCCGCGCCCGTGAAGAACTGATCACGGACCAGAACTTTGCGGATATGGTTGCGTTCCACATGCGCCCCAAAGGGTTGGATGCGGAAAAGCTACCTTGGCCGGGGCCATTGGCGACTTTCCCGACGACACACGGGGACAGCTACGATGTTTCGCTGCACCTTCCCAAGACCAGTAACGACCCTGAAAACCTGCCCTCCGGGCATACGATCGTTCTTGGACCGAACGGCTCGGGTAAAACTGTGATCGCGATGCTGCTGGCAACAATGGCGGTTGCACAGGGCGCGCGGATCATCGCTTTTGACAAAGACCGGGCAATGGAGGCTCCAATGCGGGCGCTCGGTGCGCAGTACATCCGCGTCCGAGTTGGTGAGCCAACCGGCATGAACCCTTTTCAGACCGAGACGGATGAGGCTGGGCAAAGCTGGCTCGCCAATTGGGTCATTGCCCTGTTGAGCTATGACGAACCACTGACCACCGATCAGAAGGATGAAATCACAAGGGCTTGCCAAGCCAATGCCACTTTGCCGCCTGCGCTTCAGAACTTCGATTCACTGGTGGAACGGTTCAGAGCCTTTGACGATGACAAGAACCTGTACAAGCGTGCAAGTGAATGGGCGGGCGAAGGCCGCTTGTCCTGGATGTTTGGCGAGGGTGGCTCAGATCCGTTTGCTGCTGGCGACCGTCATCTTGTGTTCGATATTTCTGAGGTTCTGGATGACGAATTGGTGCGGCTGGCATGGATCAGCTACGTCATGCGCCAGATTGAACGCCGCTGCGCCACCAAGATACCCACTGTCTTTGTGATTGATGAAGCATGGGTAATTGCTGGCAACCCTTATGGCGCTGGCATCCTCATAAATGCCTACACCACGTATCGGAAGCTGAACGTCATGATGATGATGATGACGCAGATCCCCGATCACCTCCTGTCGTCAGCGGCAAGTAAGTCGATCCTGGAAAACACCAGCACGCAACTCTTGTTCCCCTCTCGATCCGGCAATGAAGCAGACTACCGGGCAATCGGCTTGAACGATTCAGAGCTGGGCGCGCTGAGGGCGCATTTTGGCGACCGCGTAATGCTCATGAAGAAAGGTGATGAGAGTGTTTGGCTCGATGTCGATGTCGGCGCGCTCGGCCCGCTTCTTCGTGTTCTGAGCGGATCAGACGGAAAATCGTTCCCTGATCCTGACTGGCGAAAAAACCCCAACTTCTGGAAGGAAATCACATGAAAGCCCGCCTTGTCATCACCCTTGTAGTTCTGGCCGCTGTCTCGGCCTGCACCAGCACCTATTCGGGCTATCGCAGCAAATGCGCCTGTGACTTTGAGCGCATGACCTCCCCTGAAAACTTGGAGTTTGTCTGATGGATATTTCAAAGAAATTCCGCACAACCATTGCTGTTTCGGTTCTGGCCGCCCTGCCAGTTATGACGGCAGCCCAAGGTGTTCCGACCATCGACGCCACGGCCATTGCACAGGACGCAGCCAATTCGGCCCGCGAAGTCGCGGAAATGGTCCGCCAATACGAACAGCTGATGCAACAATATGAGAAGCTCGAGCAGCAGAGGGCACTGCTCGAAAACTCCCTCAAAACCATCAGTGGTCTGACGGATCTGGACCAGTTCAACAGCCGCAGCTTTCTGAAACTGGCAACGGCAGCTGACACGCTTGGATACGCCTTGAACGCGACCGAAGATACGATTGGCGATCTTCCAGGCGTCGCCGGACTCGCGATGGAACGCCGATCAATCAGCCTGGGGCTGAACAATGGAATCCTTAAAGAATTCAGTACGTCAGACGTGCCAGCCCGGCGCATTCTCTCGGAGCGAGGTGGCGCTGGCTTGATGGCATCGGCCTTGGGTGAGAATGGCTATGACATGGCCGGTCAGCTCTCCGAAGATGCAGAAAAGCTGCGCGGTGAAATCGGTCAGCAAGAAGATCTGAAGGATGCAATCGACTACAACACGGCGGTTCTCCTTAAACTCCTTCAGGTTGAAATTGAAATCTTACGCGCAACCTCGGCTAATGCTCTGGCGTCGGGCACGGATCTGGCTGCAACCGCTGCCGATCTTTCGACACTCAGCAACTATGTACGAGGAACCTCACAATGAAACTCCGCTCAACTCTCATCCTGACCATTGCAGCCGCCGCCGTTATGTCGGGGGCTGCATCGGCACAGGTGAAGCTGCGCCCATCACCCAAGGTCGATATGCCGTTCGGTGAATATCGTAAGTGCCTTGGGTACTCGGGTGCGCGTGAGTACGGTCGTCAATTCGTCAAAAACGATCAAGCGCGCATGGCCGAAGCGGGCCAATCCGCAGACAAGCAGCCTCTTGTGACCAACTGGTCGGTGGTGATCCTGAATGAACAGGTCATCGCTGCGCACGAGGCCACCATCGAGCAATGCATTCTGCGCAAATCTGGCGAGACCTTCAGCACCGAATGTCCGCTGGGCGGTTTAAGCCGTGAGGACGCCGCCCAAAAGGTCGGAGCTGACCAAGACGAGTTTTGGACCCAACCGTCCGACAATCTTGCCGCGCTGAAAAAAGAGCAACGGACCCGTCTGGAAGCTCTGCGCCCTGCAATTGAGGAGGCTTGTGGGCCGTGATCCAAGATTTCGTCAGCTCGATTGAGGCTGCGCTAAATAACTTCTCGCAGCAAGCATACAACAGCCTGGCGGCGGATCTCGCATCCGCCCTCTGGGCAATAGCCGCGCTGATCTTCGTGGCAATGCTGATCAACGGTGTGCTTCAAATCCGAGAAATCGGGTTTGGTGGCTATGTCGGCTGGATCATTCGGGCGACGATCATCATTGGTATGGCTTCTAGCTGGAGCTTCTTTCAACCCATTTATCAGGGCATTTCGAGCCTCCCAGACACGATTGCCGGAGAACTGACCGGCACAACAAATGTCTGGGAAGCACTCGATGACATTGCGCTTCAGTGTTTCTTGATGGGCCAGCAGGCTATTGAAAACGCAACCTGGGGTCTGAGCATCACCGGGGCTATTCTCTGGGTTGTTGGGGCTGTCATCGTTGCTTTTGGCACCGGCATGGCGCTGATCGCAAAAGGCGGTCTAGCGGTCCTGCTGGGTCTAGCGCCTGTTTTCATCGCAACGCTGCTCAGCTCGGCAACAGCCAATATCTTCGCAGCCTGGGCGAAAACGACTGTTGGCCTGATCATGGTCATCGTCGTTCTGACAGGCATCGTTTCTCTTATTCAGGCCCTTTTCAGCTCCGAACTGACCGCTGTTGAGGATGTGAACAATATGGAGGCCAGTGGCCGGTTTTTGGCGATCTGCATTGTTTCAATCGTGATGCTCACGCAGATCCCGTCGCTCGCGGGCGGGATGTCGGGTGCAATCGTTTCGGCATCCTCGGGTCTTGCCGTGGCAACTGGTGCTGCAGCAGCCGCAAGAAGTGCATTGGGCACTGCAAGCGACGGCGCAAGGGGTGCAGTAGCCGGTGGGAAAACTGCCGCTGCTATGGCTTCCGCAGCACGTGACGGGACTGGCGTTCGTGACAGCGCGTCTCGCGCAATGCAAGCGCGTCGGGACATAGCGCACAGAGCCCGAAATCAGGATGGGGCAGCTCGTCAGAGCTACGCCGCTGACCGTTACCGGCAGAGCATTCGACAAGCTCGCGCCAATAAATCTTCATAAATCGAGGTACAGAGCAAATGTCACACGTGACAGATCACGAAAAAGAACTCTTTCTGGGCGCACGCCGCGATGCCTTCAAATGGCAGGTATTCGGCATGGTCGGCATGGCAATGGGCGTGGCCTCTATGATTGGCTGGGCGATGCTCCTTCCCCTGAAGGAAATCCGCGCGGTGCCATTCTCCATTGATCCGGACACGAAACTGCCGGTCCTGCTGACTGAAAAAGTCGAAGAACTGGAACCTTCTGAGGCGATGGCCTTCCGTGAAGTCGCAAATTATGTGCGCGACCGGGAAACCTATGATGTCCAGGACAACAACGAGCGCCTGAAATCGGTGCTGCGTCGTTCTGATGAGCTGGCCGAAACGTCCTACCGCGAACTGTGGGACGGTTCGAACGACAACCATCCTGACGAAATCTATACGCCCAAGACAAAGGTGCAGACCGAAATTCTGGGCGTCTCGCCGGTCAACGATGAGACGGTGCAGGTCGAGATCCGCAAGTCCCTGATCGTGCCAAACCAAGCAACGGCCTCAGCCCGCTACGTGGTCACTGTGACCTACGGGTTTGAGGAAAAAATCGTGACGTCGATGGATGAGCTTCTGGAAAATCCGTTCGGCTTCGTCGTCACCAACTACCGCGTAGACGCCATAGGGAAGGTCTGATGCAGCGTTCTTTCAAAACACTCACCGCCACCGCCGCAGCAGTTTTGGCATTCTCTACGCCTCTGCTCGCTGAAATCACACCGACGCCAGACGGAAAGAATGCGGATCATCGCATCACGCATTTCCATTACGTCGAGAACCAGGTGTACCGCATCACTGTAGGTGAACGCCTGATTACCTATGTTCACTTTCCGCAGGGCGAGACCGTCCGCAGCATTGGCGCGGGCGACACTGAGAGTTTTCAGATCACCCGCCTGCAGGAAGGTCGCGTTATTGCGTTCAAGCCAGAAATCCTGAACTCGGATTCAAACCTGACCGTCCTGACCAATCGCGGGACATACAACTTCTATCTGGTTCCGGCCGAGAGCGCCGCCGAACGCAAACGTGTTCCATTTCGGGTCACGTTCTACAACAAAAACAACAGCGGCGGGACCACAACGCGTCGCGGCACAGTCGCTCGGAGCGAGCCGAAGCCAACTGGCCGGTTTGTGAACCAGAACTATTCGCGCTCGGGCAAAGCGGACTTTGCGCCCACCGCCGTGTGGGATGATGGCGTTCACACCTATATGCAAATCCCGCAGGATGCGGAGTTGCCGGGGATTTTCCGTGTCCTGCCTGATGGCCGCGAGCTGATGGTGAACACCACAGTCAAAGAGCGCGGCATTATCCAGGTGCAGGGCCTTTCCGACCTTTGGACACTGCGCATCGAAGACACTTCGATCTGTGTACGAAACGATGGCGACGCGTTTCAGCAGGCGAGTGCAACGGGCAGGCCCGTTACTTCACAGACAGTTAAACCGGGGGGCAGCAAGTAATGGATCGCAATCAGACAATTGCGGCACGGGCGGCGGCTGAACAGCCGTCGCAACGTGTCCGGAAGAAGTTCGACCCAAAGAAGCTGATAACCGTTGCAATCGCAGGCGCGGTGTTCCTGGGCTTTGTATGGTTTGTCATGGGCCATGAAAACAAAAGCACGAACACGGGTGTCCGCGTTGACGCTTTGCAACAAGGTGGTGGCGAGCGATACGGGCTTTTGACCGCACGGGGACCAGAGGCCGATGAGCCGGAACCAGAGGCTTTGCCCGAGGAAATTGAGGTGGCAACACCGGCAACAGTGCCGCAGGTCGATTCCGAAGGGCTGAAACAAGCCTTGAAAACTATCGAGCAACAGAACGGTCGGATTTCCGATCTGCAAGACGAGCTGACGGACGCCAAAGTTTCGCTGTCCGAAAAAGACGGTGAAATCGCAACGCTGAACCTGACCAATGAACGCCTTCAGGTCAGATATGATGAGCGAGAGAAGAAGTTCCAGACGGAACTTGCCCAGGCCATCGCAGATGCGGAGGCCCGGGCACTTGCCAGCGTAAGCCACCTTCAGGCGCAAGGTCTGACCGATGACGAGCGGCGCAGACTCGAAGAACTGAAGAAGATGCGCCAGCGGCAGAACCAGTCGGACGGCATTGTGTTCGATGAAAACCCATACGGCAGAAACTGATGGAGCTGACGATGAACAGAACAGCACTCACCCTCGCCCTGGTCACGTTGGCCTCAAGCGCGATGGCACAGGACGCACCCGGTCAAAACTACCAGCCGATCAATGGTGGATCGCAGCCGGTCATTTTCCAACCCTTCCCTGCAGCGCCGCAGCCGGTTCAAGTCCAGCCAGACGACACCCGCCTGCCTGAAGATCAACGCGGCTATCAGGAAAACCAAAACACGACATGGCAAAACAATCTGGTCGAAGAATATCCCCCCATCGTCGGGGCCTCGATCATTGACGATCCGTCGCGCACCCTGACGCAAGGCACGGTTTTGTCGGCTGTGTTCGGTGGCGCGGTCAGCTCGGAGTTGCCCGGCAGTGTCGTGGCGACGATTACACGTGGCGTCTACTCGATGGACGGCACGCGTTTGCTTCTGCCGCGCGGATCGAAGCTCTTTGGCGAGTATCGAGCGGACACGACATTGGCGCAAACGCGCATCATGATCGTTTGGAGCCGTGTCATCACGCCTGACGGCCTGTCAACTCAGGTCGGATCGGCTGGTACGGACGGTCAAGGCCGGACTGGTGCGACCGGCAGGGTGAACACACACTTTGGGAAACGGTTCGGAACTGCAGCGCTGTTGTCCATCATCGGCATTGCGCCGGTGGCACTGGTCTCTGACAACGATAGCAACAACTCGGTTCGCACTGATCTGGCAACGCAAGTGGGGTCTAACCTGCAGAACGCTACGGCAGCGGCGCTTGATGAATACCTGCGCATTACTCCGACAGTCTTTGTCGATCAGGGCAGTCGCATCAACGCCATCCTGCAGCGCGACGTTGTGTTCGATAGCTTCTGAGCGCGAGCCAATGAGCCGACCGCCTCAGCAGTCTTTCCGGCCGCTGCCAGCATGATCGAGTGCGGTAGCGGCCTTTTTTGAAGCAAATTCAGCACTTTTTGGAAGCAATGAATCTTATGTGGATGCCTTCGTGTTCGAGGCAAAGCCGAGATGCAGCGAAGGCAACCTCCAGTGTTCAAAAAAGTGCTCTACCAAGGACAAGAACATGAGCGGGCGGAACGGCAATAGCCTTCTGGAATACTATACAGGCAAGATCGAGCATCTGTTGCACGATGAAAGCCTGAGCGAAATTTCTGTGAATCCTGACGGATCGGTCTGGGTCGAAGAAATGGGCACAACACACATGACCAGGACAGACATTACTCTGAACAGAGATGATGTGGAAAACATCGGGCGCTGCGTGGCCGGATTCAGCGATGTGACATTCGGAGAAAAGAAGCCGATTGCGACGGCCAACGTGCCGACACAGCAGGGTAAAGCGCGGGTGCAGGTTGTGATTCCGCCAGCAACAACCGGCGTGGGGTCCGTGGCGATCCGCCTGCTCCGCGTGAAAACCGTCGATCTGGGCGCGTTCAGCTTCGCCAGCAAAGAGGCGGCGTTGGCAGAAAACAATGATCACAGCGCGCTTGAAAAGGCTCGGGCTGCTCTCGCTGCCGGAACAATGAACTTTGACGAGCTGGCCGACCTTGCGATGCTAAGCAAATGGAACGTGATCATTGCCGGGGGCACCTCGTCTGGCAAAACCACTGTTCTCAATGCAATGCTGAAGCGCGTCGATCCTGGCGAACGGATCGTGACGATTGAAGAAGTGGCCGAGCTGGACATCGAGCAACCCAATTCTGTCGATCTACTTGCTGACCGTTCCGAAGAAGATGGCCCTCGATCACCAACAAAGCTGCTGGAATCGGCGCTGAGGTTACGGCCTGACCGCCTCGTCTGCGGTGAAATTCGGGGCGACGACGCAAATATGTTCCTGGAACTGGTGAACACCGGCCACGATGGTTCTGTTTGTACCATGCACGCCAACTCACCAGTAGATGCCATTGGACGTATGAGCAAGATGGTGCGTCGCGGATCTCCGACCGTTCAAAAGTCAGAAGTGGTCGATGACATCCGGGCCACCATTCACATGATCGTTCACATGAAGAAAATCGGTGACGAACGGAAGGTCAACGGCGTGATTTTCCCACCCCTGATGACCGCTGATCAACTTATCTGAAGGAGAAATAGAATGAAAAAATTTGAGTATCGTAATGTCTTGATGCGGGTAGAGGAAAATGCAGGCGAGAAGTTTGCGAAGCTCGGGCAAGACGGTTGGGAAATGGTCGGCGTCGTACCTGCCGAGTTTGGCATCGTGTGCTTCTTCAAACGCGAGCTGACCGATGGCTGAGTTTCAGGATCTACCCAAAGGCAAGAAGGTCGCGATAGCCGGTACTATGGGCTTTATCGCTACCTCGGCTTGCGCGGTGTTGGTGGTCGGGCTGGCTCTCGAATACATCAACACCAGAGGCTTTCGCGGGCTGGACATCTGGGCGATCCCAGAGAAGTTCATGGCACAGCCTGCAGAGACGCAGCAGATCATGGGTCTGGTGGCGGTGGTCGCAGTGGGTGTTTTGACCTTTGCATTTGTGGCGGCTGCGCTGCGTGGTCCCTCAACGAAATACGGTGATGCGAGTTTTGCAAAGGCCCCTCAGCTCGTCCAGGAAGGCTATGCGTCGGTTCTGAAGCTCAAAGACAAATTGGATAGTGAAATCGTGTTTGCCAAATTTGGTGAGCCAAAGGACAAAAACGCGATCTACTATAAGCCCGGCCCCGGTGTCCAAAAGCCGCACGCGATGTTCATTGCCCCGTCTGGTTCGGGCAAAACCAGCGGCTTTGTGATCCCGAATGTCCTGCGTTTCAATGGGTCTTGCGTCGTCCTGGACATCAAGGGCGAGATTTTCCAGACAACCGGCGCGCGTCGGGCAGCAATGGGCGATGAGGTTTTTATGTTCGACCCCGAGAACCCCGACAAAAGCCACAGCTACAACCCTCTGCGCCGCGCAGCACGTGCCGACAATCTGGACCGGCGATGGGAAGAAGTGATTCAGGTTGCAACTCAGATGTTCGACACGCCCAGCTCATCCGCCCAGGGCTTTATGGGGGGTGTCGAAGGCATGTTCTGCGCGATGGCGATGTTGGCGATCAAAAGAAAGCGGCCATACATTTCCGAAGTCCTGCGCCTGGTCAAAACGACCAAGCAAAAGGACTATGAGAAAATGGCTGAAGAAGTTGGATATGCGCGAGCTGCAGATGAGTTTCTGAATCTTGCAGCCGAAGAATCCAAAATCCTGCGGTCAACGATTTCGGTTATGTTGAACTCCGGCCTGCAGCTCTGGCGCAACCCGTCGGTAGCAAGAGCCACGCAGGGCAATGACATCAACTTTGAAGATCTGCGTCGGCGCCCCAGCTCGATCTACTTTTCCGTGCCAGGGAAAAAAGTCAAAGAGTTCCGGACGCTCATTCGCCTGTTCTTCCTCGATCTGGTGAACACCATCGAAACTGTTGAGCCGGGCGAAGATGAGCCGTTCAAGGTTTTGATGCTGCTCGATGAGTTCCAACGCCTCGGCCATCTTGAGCGCGTTGTTGAAGCCTATGACACCATGCGATCGTTCGGGGGCAGGCTCGTGGTGATTTCGCAAACACTGTCGCGCCTACAGGACATTTATGGGCACGAGGGTGTGCGGGCGATGCTGGCAAACGCTGGAACCCAGATGTTTGCCGCCTCAGAGGATTCCGAAGTACGCGAACATGTGTCCAGGTCCATCGGGGACAAAACGGTCATAAGCAAGTCGAAGTCTCGAGCACTCGGCAAGATGGAAATGGGCAGCATATCAGAGCGTGAAGAAGGCATTCGGCTGCTCCGGCCAGAGCACGTTGGTCGTCTGCCGGAAAACGAGGTTGTGCTGATCCGCGAAGGCAAGATGCCCGTGATTGCGAACAAGATTCGATATTTCGAAGATCCTTATTTCATGCAGTTCCTTGGTGGCGACACGCCAAAGATCAAAGGGACACACCTGGATCTTGCTGCAGAGCAAGCCAAGGACACGGCAAAGGCCCTGGCTGATGTGAAACCGGCCCCTGCCCCGGTGAAAGAGGTTTCTGAAAAAGACCAGGAACTTCAGGCGGCATTTGATGCGCAGCGCACGGTCGCAAAGCGGAAAAGTCGGTCAGCGAAAGATATGGCGATGGAGAAAATGAAAGCCAAACGGGCTGAAAGTAGCGCCTTCACTTGACGGGGGTAACAGGACGCGGCCGAACCGGACCTTACTTCAATATGCAGAGAACGGCAGGAGAGAGCCCTAACCTGCTCGTGCTGCGACTTACATATATGTCCGCTTCCGTGAAGCTTACTAGAATGGCGCATTGTCAGCTTTATGCCTGCTGAGAATTGTCGTCATAGTATCGACAGCAAAAACACTCATCAAAAACCAACAGATTGACGACAGATCAAGGGAACCCCGCACGCATATAAACGATGATCTTCCAAAGGTCTTCTTCGCTCAGCGCTTCCTTGAAGGCTGGCATGTCTGTTCCGAAGCGTTCGCCGCCCTCGGAAATTGCCCAAAGAAGGTACTCGTCCCCCGACATCGGCATCTGAACGAACCATCGTAGGAGAGCGGGAGAGGGCGCGAGCGAACGTCCGGCTTCACCATCGCCCAAACCCTCAGCTCCATGACAGCTTGCGCAGTTTTCCGTATATAGCGTCTTGCCCTCCGAAACATTCTCGGGCGTTGCACGAATGGTGCTCCGAGCCCCGCGGTAGGCTGCGGGCACGTCCTCGTTCATATACGTCCAATGTCGTTGCATGCGCTGCTGCTGGCCAGGCCCCATATTGCCGTGCCCCCAACCACGCATGTGCTCAGACCTCATGTGGTTAGATCCCATTGGCCCGTGACCCCACCAATCTCCTCGTTGTTGTTGTGCGCAACCCACTGTAGCAATGGTGATAGACAGAACGCTTAAGGTAAGAGTGCGTAATCCAAGCTTCGTCATCTTCTCCTCCTTACTGTTTCCGCTCGATGAACGTCGCCTCAGGCCGCTTCGTAACTCTTGAACACCTCGGTGCTACCGTCCTTGAGGATCAAAAACACGTCGTAGGCCTCACGACGATCTTCCGGCCCCATCCCAGGGGAACCGTAGGGCATGCCAGGAACAGCAAGTCCAACAGCACTGGGTTGCTCCTCCAGCAGACGACGAATGTCTGCAACCGGCACATGCCCCTCGATCATATAGCCATCGATCTCGCCTGTGTGGCAGGACATCATTTCTTCGGGAATGCCGTTGTCCAATTTGTGGCGGACAAGCTGTGTTCCAAAGCTGCGCTCCTCGGTAATGCGAAAGCCTTCCTGCCGCAGGATGTCGATCCAAACCTGGCAACAGCCGCAGTTCGGATCCTTGAGAACACGGACGGAAGGCGTGTCTTGCGCAAACGCGGCAAATGGTACTGTGCTGGCAAAGCCAGCGGCGTAAGTCAGTACTTGGCGGCGTTTCAGGTTCATGGCGAGAGTCCTTGGTATTTCCAACTAAATTGAGCCGATTTCGTATCATTCGAGATCAAAGGTCATAATCCACGTCAAACATGCTCATGTTCGCCAACTTCCCGACGCTCGGCGAGCGCTTGGCGCACGATCTGGAAAGCAGAGGAAAGAAACAACGTTGCCATGACCGCCGCAACAATCAGGTCAGGCCAACCGCTAGCTGTGCCCCAGACGCCTAAAGCTGCAAACATAACGGCCACATTGCCAATGGCGTCATTACGCGAACATAGCCAGACAGAGCGCACATTTGCATCGCCGTCCTTGTAACGGACGAGCAAGAGAACACTTGCGAGATTGGTCATAAGAGCGAAAAAGCCAACGATGCCCATGATCTCGGCCTCCGGCACTCCGACATAGAACACCCGGTACACGGTCGATCCAAACACCCAAAGACCCATCAGCAGCAAGCTCACCCCTTTCGCCAGAGCGGCATTGGTGCGTGCACGGATTGAAGCCCCGATCACTGCCAGCGAGATACCGTAGGTCAAAGCATCCCCAAGGAAGTCTAGAGCGTCGGCCTGAAGTGCCTGAGACTTTGCATAGTGACCGGCAGTCATCTCGACGACGAACATCACCGCGTTCAGAGCAATGACAATCCACAGCCTCCTTTTGTAGTCGTCTGATACGCCGTCGAATTTGGCGTTGTGTCCGCAACATGCTGACATTGGGAAGCCCTTTTTGTATCTGTCGTGACCATAGTGTAGTGTCTCTAGTTACTAGAGGTTCAAGAGGTATTTTCATGTTTTCTATCGGGGAGCTTTCCAAGCGCACGAAGGTCAAAGTTCCGACTATCCGCTACTATGAGGAAATGGGCCTGCTTGCCGCACCAGAACGCACCGAAGGCAACCAACGGCGCTACGATGTGGCAGGGCTAGAGCGTCTCAGTTTCATCAAGCATGCACGCGATCTTGGTTTCTCAATTGAAGCGATCTCCGAATTGATTGTGCTTCAAGGCCACCCGGATCGTTCATGCCAAGCCGCAACGGACATCGCCGTCTCACAACTTTCCGAAGTAAGAGCAAAGATCAAACGACTACGGGCTCTTGAAAAAGAGCTGGTTCGGATTTCGAAGGGCTGTGATGACGAAGGAGTGTCAGAGAACTGCTATGTGCTCGCGTCTCTTGCCGATCATAAACTCTGTCACCACGATCACTAAACTATGAGCGGACATTGCTTTAGTCCCAGCGAAAGACTGTTTTGTCCGCTTCTTGCCTATTCAAACGTGGTGCAGCGAATGCCCGGAATGTCCAAGGACAAGAGTCCGTCCCAATCGGAACAGACCCCACATTACTCCAACCCGGTGGTCTCGCTGTTCCCGGCAACACATTCACCGGCGCGAACAATCATCTATCATGTCCTCCGTGGTTAAAGACTGTGTCCATCATACTCATGGACGTGGGTAGCCTGTTCGCGGGTATGGGCAATCTCTTGCACCACGGCGGCAATCTTGCTGGATGAAACTTGGTGCAGCTCACCAACAACGGCCTCCGCGCGCTCGTAGCTGTCCGGAACGCCTTGGCTGTTGAAATGGGCGGCAGCGGTGGAAATGTCCGCGTCTTTCCAAGTCGCCGTTGTGCCGATTGAAACGCTGTCATGATCGTTGTAGCGGGCCAGGAACTTGCTTCCGTCGAGACCGAAGCTGTGCGCGGTCGCCACAATGTCATCACGCACAGCCAGCCATTTTTCGGCTTCCGTGGGGTCCAGGTTGTCCAACTCGGCCGCATTCATGGATGTGGTGTAGCTGTCATCAGCCAAAGTGTATGCCTGCAGGTCGGTGTCATATGGGCGCAGTTCGGCAACATCGCCTTTCAACTCCCCGATCTGAACGTCCATTGCGGCACGCAAGTGTGGATCTTCGACCTCTCGTGCAAGAGCCTCCATGTTCTCGATGGAGTTCACGATGTCCTTGGTCTGCTGCTCGTAGTTCTCAAAGATGGCCTCCCCCAAAGCGGATTGCATATACTGAACATAGCGATCACCGGGCGACTGGTAGTCGTCGGACTCCTGAAAATCCTTGTCACCACTCAGATCCGCAAGGGACGAATAGTAAGGGTGATACAGATCGTATTCCTGAGCATCACTCATGTGCTGAGAAACCAAAGCCTGCATATCGTTCAGATCAACCGGCTCCCCTGACCGCTCCGCAGCTTCAAATTCGATTTTGAATTCTTCGACCAGATCTTGTTGCGCAGTATGTTCGTCAACACGGCGGTTGGCCTGGTCCTCGATGTCGAAGCTGTTTGAGGCGATGGCTGCACGATCAAAGCCCATCGCCTGCTGTTCTTTCCTGATGATGTCGATCTGCTCTGAAACGCGATCTTCACGCGGGGCGGATTGATCAAATCTGGAATAGGGTGCGAAGTGTTCGACTTCGTTCAAAAGATAGTCTGTACGCGAAACCATAGTTTTTCCTTTGCGAGTTGATGGAAAACTCTGTGATGGGTCTGCCTGGGGCGTTGGCGCGCGCATCAGGCAGACCGGTTAAAGTCCTTACAAGCTGTGCCCGTCATCGTCACCGCGCCCCTGCAAGAGCGGGTGCGTTGCGTGGGCGTGAACGTCTGAAAGTTCTTCTGAGATTGCGATGATCCTGGAAGACGCAAGCTGGTGCAGCTCGTCAACAACGGCCTCAGCGCGGTCGTGGCTGTCGGGTAATCCTTGCGCCTGGAAGTGGGCCGCGGCGGTCGAAATGTCGTCGCTGCGCCATCCCATTGTTGTACCCAGGGTGACGTTCTGATGATCGCCAAAGCGGGCAACGAACGCCTCGCCATCGAGGCCGTAGCTGCTGGCCGTGTCGGTGACTTCTTTGCGGATCGCTGCCCACTTGCCGGCCTCTGAATAATCCAAGACATCCATTTCGGCAGTGCCCATTCCCATCATCGTTGAATAGCGGCGGTCCTCGATGATGAAGGCTTGAAGGTCCGGATCGTTGGTGCGCAGGTCCGCAACGTCGCCCTTCAACTCGCCAATTTGAATATCCATAGCGACACGCAGATGAGGGTCGTCAACCTCACGGGCCAGCCCTTCCATCTTGTCGATGGATTGCAGCAATTCTTTGGTCTGAGTCTGGAAGTCCTCATAGGCCCCCTTGCCCAAGGTGTCCTGTATATAGACCTCGTACCGGCGTGCTGCCGGGGCATAATCAGCGGACGACTGGAACGCCTTGTCATCGACAATATCAGCAAGGGCAGACAGATACGGATGGCTCTGTTCGTTGTCCCGAACGTCGCTGATATGGGCAACAACCTGAGCCTTCAGCTCGGGTGCGATTGTTTCCTCAGAACCGCCTAATTCGATGTGTCGCCGCAAGTTGCTCATGACTTCGGGCGACACATAAGACGGGTCTCCTGGCTCGCCGTAATCATCAAAATGATGGGCTTGATCCAGCAGATGTTCCATTCTCGATACCATAGGTTCCTCACTTTCAACGAGTTGGATGGCAAACTCTTCGATCCGGTCTTTGACAGCGTTGGCGCGCTCATCAAACAGATCCGACATTCTTGCGATGGAGAGTGTCATCACATCACCGGCCATGTCGCGGGCCGTAACTTCAACCTCCGGAGTGCTTTCAACAACAGACAGTCCGGCCTGAACCTTCCACGTGTCGGTCTCAACTTCCTGCCGCAAACCGCGCTCAAGGCGGGTCGTTGCGGTCAGCTCAATTCCGTATCCTTCGGCAACCTCAACCTGGATAGAGCGCTGAACGTCGATGTTCATGTCGCTGCTCATACCCATAGCCAACCACTGCCCATGTTCCACGCCTCGGTTATTCACAACGATGTGGACATGGGGGTTGTCAGTGTCGTTGTGGAACACGGTCAGATAGTCCCAGGTATCGCCAAAATCACCGCTCCCAAACAGGCGATCCGCGAAGTCCAAACCGGCCTCATGCGCGGCATCCGGATAGGTGCCTTCGGGAAAAGAAACGATCATGTGACGGGTATAACCATAGTTGGTTTTCCCGTTGAAATCCTCGGCCCAGGTCTCGATCAGATCACTCACCTGATCGGCATCGAGCGGGGTCACACCATTGTCGCGGATGTCCAACACGCCCTCTGCCCTGACGGTCAGGTAATTGATCTGGCGGCGCAGCTCATGCGCTTTTTTCACCCCACCTTTGCGGACGTGTTTCACAACCGCCTCGGGCTTTCCAACCACAGCACCAAGCCGCGCCTTGATGGATGAGGCCCGCGAGATCATGAACTTCATGCGCTTGGCGGTTTGCAGCTGCTGGCTGATCTGCTTGGACCGATCGATACCCTTCTGCGCTTCCCGGAAGGCTAGCTCCAGAAAGTCCCCTGCCGTCAAATTGTGAGCCGCGACGTTCATGCTTCAGATGTCCTCTCATCGTCGCGCAAGATTCGGCGAATGGCGGAGTCTGGCTCTCGGTTTCGGCGGGCCGCGGTGATCAGCGCCTTCAGGTCTTGCCGGTGCTGGATGATCGCACGATGGAGGTTTTCGACATCGCGCCGGTCGTCATCGGTCCAGATCACCGAACCGCGTTTGGCCGATTTTGCGAGCTGATTGAGGTTGGTGTATCCACCCTGAACCTGCCGCAAGTGCGTCTGCCAGAGATCGACAACGGCCGGGTCAGGATCGAGATACCCGATCAGACGATAGATCAGTCGTTGGATGATCTGGTTGCGGCTCTTGGCCCCAAGCGACTGCACGGCCTCCTCCAAACGCACCAACGCATCTGACGGCAATCGAACGGAAAAGACAGTGGTGTCGCCGGGCTTGCTCAATGTATACCTCTGGTTGTTTTTATGACTTGTAACACAACTACCTTATCCTGTCATACTCTCCAAGAGGAAACCGGGGGTGATTTTAGAAATCCGTATTTTCTCAAATTGCCCCCGGAACAGTTTTGCTCTTGGAGGCAATCTCCACGCCGGGAAAAGGGTCCTGCCCCTTTTCCAGCCAGCAGGCGTGGGTGCCGGTGGACCGGCGCAGGGCAATCACGCAAAGCGGGAGCTGCCCGAACAGCGCCCGTCACATACCGGCACGTTCAAGGTCAGTATGGCATTTTCCGCGCGCCTCAGCGCGCTCAATGTCCCGCCGCTTTCGCGGCGGGTGTGGCAGGGTTGTCTGCTGCCGCATTGGGGCAGGTCGGCACCCCTGCCCGGTCTTAGGACCGCGCGCCACCTGTGGCGCATATGTGGTCCGGCCTGCGGCCGGAGCAGAAGAAAGGGCGGCTTGCGCCGCCCTGCCCTCCCGTCATTCGGTGACGGGATCGTCATCGGTGCGCTTCGGGAAGGCCACCATCTCAACGCCAGGGAACATGCTGTGCTTGACCTGGATCGAGGTGATGGTGCCGGTCTCATCGGTATTGACGAAGAGCACCCCGCATCGATCCCAGAATGTCTTGCCTTCTTTTTCACCGGTCTTGACGCTCAGTTTCAGAGTTTGAGTTGCCATTGTTTGATCCTCGCTATGGCGTGTTTCGATGAACAAGGGAAAAGCGGGCATCAAGGGGATGTCAGCAGGGAATTTGATCCGCGCGGAATGCGCCGCAGGCGCAGGGGACATTCCTTGTTGAAGCGCGGCGCCCGGCCCGGGCGCCGCGCGTCTTCCCCGACTGCCCGCTTATGTTCATCCCTTCAGAAACACCGCAGCCGAGGATCTTCTCCGGCAACGTACTTGAAACTGTCAGACCTGGTGAAAGGCAAGGCTTTCTGGGATCGCTGCGCGCGGAACATCTGAACAAAACGATGTCTTTGATGGCGGCAACATCACCTCGATCCGACACAGGCGCGGCGCTCAGTTCTAAGTTGGGGGTTGCCCTTCTGGGTCGGTATGACCGTCGTCGCAAAGGATGAAGAATGACGGACGGTGCAAACCGCCCTATCCAACTGGCGGAGGCCAAAGACCGGACGGTCCGGCCCTGGTCCGTGCTTGTGCGGATCAGGTAAACAGCCGGACTCAATTTGGATTGGCGGGTTCGGTAGGACGCCCCGGTAATCCGCAAGAACTCTCTCAAGCGCTGTCGCGGGGCGAGACCGGCGCACGGGCAGATACAGTGATGAGTACGCCAAGAAAAAGGCCCACCGAAGCGGGCCACGAGTTTAACCAAAGGAAAATCTGGAGGTATTCTTTACAGGCTAACGCTTGCGCGCGCGATCGACAACACCGTCAGCTGTGATCGTGGCAATGCGATCCTCTGTGCGGCGGGTCATTTCCACCCCGTCACCCGTCATATGCGCCTCGGCAAATTCCGTGAACTTGAAGATGCTGCCATCTGCTTCAACATGGGTTTCGTCCTCTGCCGAGCGCCGCTTCACCGATCCGTCATGGCGGATTTCGATGATCGTGTTGTCGGCCATTCGGACCGTCACGGTATGCTCATCTACAGCGACACCCTGCCACCAGGCATCTGCATCGCGGCGCACAACAATGCGGTTTGGGTGCAGCTTGATCTGCACGTCCTGTACCTCGTCCGGATCAGCGGCTTTGACGACCACGATGGCCTCCTGCGCGCTGGGATCACCATGGATCGACGCGCTCCCGTTTTTTGGCGGCCAGAGCTTCGGCTGTGTGCGCGGCTTGCCCTTCTGGTCTGTATGAAACCCGACGAACATCTGCGCGGATTTCCAGACGCGGCGGGCGGCTTTTTCAACCGTAGACGGAGCTGCATCGGTGGACATGGTGGATAGCCTTTAAAGTGGGTTAATTCACGTGCATTTTCGGGGTGAGCGTCACACCCACAGCGCTCAGCACTTTCAGCACCGTGCCAAACTCGGGATTGCCATTTTCGCTAAGTGCGCGGTAGAGGCTTTCCCGAGACAGACCAGATTTGTCGGCCACACTCGACATACCTTTGGCCTTGGCAACATCGCCAAGTGCCGACGCGATCAGCGCCGTGTCGCTGGTTTCAAAAGCCGCTTCAAGATAGGCTTGAATGGCTTCCGGGCTGTCCAGATAGTCAGCCGCTTCAAACTTCGTTGTTTTGACACCCATGTTTTTCACTCCAACTCTCTTGCCATCGCCTTGGCGGTTTTGATGTCGGCTTGCTGGGATGACTTGTCTCCCCCGCACAGCAAAACGATCAAAACGTCACCGCGCGACACATAGTAAACGCGATACCCCTTCCCTTCGGAGATACGCAGTTCACTCACACCTTCACCAACCGGTTTCACATCACCGGGATTGCCCAGGCTCAACCGCGTGATGCGAACCAAGATCCTGGCTCTCGCCCTTTGGTCCTTCAGGCCCTTGAGCCACTTGTCGAACAGGTCCGTCTTACGAATTTCTATCATACCTATATGTAGCCTACAGGCTACAACCTTTCAAGTCAAAACAACCTATACCATTGAACTAAAATCAAAAATCATTGCTGAAAAGCAGGGCGCGTTGCGCCCTGCCCTGCCAGTTTCAGAAGCAATCCGGCACCCATGCATCGATCCGGGCTTTCTGTGCCTCGGTCACGCCCAGTGCCTTTTGATGCTCTGGATCATTGAAGAGCTTGTGCAGCGCCTCGTTCTTGGCACCCTTTTTGGATTTCGCGAAGGCTTTGAACATGTCGGCGTCGATGTGCAGGTCCAGCAGGTCTTTGTAGAGATCATCCAGCTGCCAGCCTTTCAGACGCTTGAAGCAGTTTTCAGCCGAAGGGGTCCAGATCGCGCGCATGTCAGCCTCGATCTCAGCCTCGATCTCCGCCATGAACTCCGGGCGTTGGGTCAGAAACCGCCGGGCCAGAAAACCCGTGATCTCACCATTGCGGGTCTTCTTGCCCAGATCGCGAAACGCTTTGAACGCTTCCACGCTGCCTTGTGCGGCAATCTCGTGGAACTGGTCATAGGCTGCCTGTGCCGCTTCATCCCGTTCTCCGCCAAGACGCGGGTCGAGGATGAACTGGTCATCGATCTCGGGTGTGTTCCGCTCGGCACCACCATAGCCAAACCCAAACAGATTGCTGCTCAGACCGGAGGCCGGGGTGGCAAAGAAAGCAAACAGGCTCAACACATAATCAGGCTTGTCCAGCAGGGCCGTTTGAACCGCTGCCAGCCGGATCGCCACCATGTCGTCGATGAACTTCTGCGAATAAACTGGTTTTGGTTCTTCCTTGATCTCCGGTTCTTTGACCGGGGCCAGAACACCAGCCTCAATGGCAGCCTGAACATGTTCCGCCGCGACATAGGCCGGGGATGTTTTGATCTCGCCATTGTTGGTGACATAGACAAACACGCCGGACAGCTTGCGCTGCGCGTCAGAATAGAACGGCGCCGTATAGTCCTCAAGCGCGGCCAGCTCCTTTTCACCATCCGCGTCCAGAGCCTCACCCTCATAGAGTTCGGCAAGTTCGTCATACCGTTCGGCCTGTCCTTCGGTGAAGTCCCGGCTCACCATGTCCAAACGGTGCATGTCTTTCGTACCCGAGAACCCATAGGGAATGTAGCTTTCCTCATGGGTGTCCACCCAGTCCCAGCCTTCCGCGTCGCGCAGTTTTTCCGCTTCTACCGCCAGTTTCTCGGCAAACAGACGATCCAGTAACGCGCCTTCATTGAATAGGGTTTCATCGGCAAACAGATCAGCGGTGACGGTGCCGCCCGCCTCAACATAAGCCTTCTGCCCGACAAATACGGCCTTGCGGCTAGTGCTGCTAACAGCCTCCGACGTCAGTGCCTGTTTGACATCATGCTCACTGAACCACCGACATTCTTTGGCCCGTTCCAGAACCTCCAGAATTTTCTCTTCTTCGGTGCTGACGGTCATGGCCTTGGCCAGCCCCATGCTGATCTCACCGGCTTTGAGCGCATCCAGAACGGCGGCGGGCAGACTGGCAAGCGCGAGGCGGCGGCGCACATGGGATTCGGTCACGCCAAACGCATTGCTGATCTTGGCAATAGACAGAGATTTCTCGGCCATTTTGCCATAAGCACGGACCTCGTCCACAGGGTCCAGTTCTTCACGGGCGGTGTTCTCCGCATTGGCCCATTGCTCAGCCACGAAGGGATTGTCCGTGACCTTAACGGGAACCTGTGCCAGATCAGCGCGCTCAGTCACGGCGATGTTCAGAGCCCGTAGGCGGCGACCACCGGCAACGATTGCGACTTTGCCATCGGTATCGCGCAACCCGCTGAGGTTCTGGATCAAGCCACACATAACCAAACTGTCGGCCAGAAGTGCAATACCTTCCTCACCAACCTCCTGTCGTGGGTTGATGTCAGACAGGTAGAGATCGGACAGGGATACGGTTTCGATGGTTTCCGGTGCGGTGAATGTTTCGACTTTGCTCATGGGGCAAATCCTTGTTTGAGTGTTTGAGATCGTGTTAAGGGTGCCCTACCCCTTCCGGGGTAGAGCGGAGCCGTTTAGATGGCTGCGTGTTGGATCAGGAAGCGGCGCGCGATGTGGAAATTGTCGCCCTTCCTGATTAGCGCCCACGCTTCTGCGATACGTTGCTGCAAGATTTCATTGCTCATGGTGTTCACCTCCTTTCCGGTTTGGGATTGAGATCAGTATTCGCTGGGGCACATGATGGTCAGAACGCGGCGCGTCACTGACGTGTCAAACGGCCGGTCGGACCCATACGTGTAGTCCGTGTCGTAAAGATCGATCTTCCAGAACAGCTTCTGGTCACGGACTGTCACCGCCCCAAAGGTGTGATCGCCATAGGGGTCATTGCCCTCGTCAAACTGGTCATCCGACGCCACCGCTGCCAAAGCTGCAGTCTGGAACTCCATCCCTTCACCTGACACGCCGGGCGTG
This sequence comes from Ruegeria sp. HKCCD4315, assembly GCF_013112245.1. Lineage (NCBI taxonomy): Bacteria > Pseudomonadati > Pseudomonadota > Alphaproteobacteria > Rhodobacterales > Roseobacteraceae > Ruegeria > Ruegeria sp. HKCCD4315. The sequence continues at coordinate 79,605 of NZ_WVRN01000003.1, forward strand.
ACAAATACCTGACCCTGAATTCCCTTAGAATGCATCTCGATTGCCGCAGTCGGATCGATCAGCGCTTTCCGAAATAGGTCATTCTGGGTCGCAATCTCTGCCGCCTGCAGGCTGGTGTCAGTGTCGATGTCTTTTGTCTTTTCAATGTCCAAAACCGTCTCTCCTTTTGTGGTGCGACCTCTGGGGTTGATCCCCTTTGGTGCTGGTTTTGAGCCGAGCCCTGAAAGGGCGTCGTCTCTAAAACCTGCCCCGTGGCGAACGCGGAGAGGGGCGAGACAGGACCAATCGACAAGAGTGGTGCGGCCCGCAGCGCAGGCGCGCGAGGACACGGTATTGTCTATTTGTCTTGTCCGAGGGGGGAGGCCGCGCCTTCCCCCTTACGGAAGGTAGCGTTTGGCTTGTCCAAATCCCGCCTGACCCACAAGGAAAGGACAAAGGATCTCTGATCCTGCGTGAGCGCAAAAGGGACCGTCACCCGAATGGGCAGATCACCACGGCATGGACCGACCATGACCCAAAGCCCCTGCCCCGGCTCGCAAGAGACGGGTCAGGGGCTACTGGGACAGGGAGATCATTCTGGGGTGTTCTGGGTGGAAGCCGATACGTCGGCTGAAACCTAGAGCCTGCTCACGAGCCGAAAGGCTCGGGATTTGCCACAGAAACAGACTGCAGCCCGAAGTCACTCACCGACCGGAACATACCCTCGACGGAGCTTTTGCTTTTCGAGATTGTGGAGCGCTTCACTAGCCAGGGCTTCGTCATCATACGTCACCATCATGGCTTGCCCGTTCGTGCCAATACGCCCCCAGGTACGAAGCACTGAAACCTCCCCAAACAACGTCGGCTGCAACTCGATGCCATAGAACCGCGCCATGTTGATCTCAGGGTCCACATGGATCAGGTGCACAGGTGTGGTGTCTGTCAGCTCCATGACGCGATTGTCGATCAATAAAGCTCGTCTGTCCAATGACTTTGCTGGAACAGTCAATTGGCAAGGATTCAGAACCGTGATGAAAACATTCGACAACTCAATCTGTCTGATGCTTGCCTCGTACCCATCCAGGTACAGGAGCTCATATTGGCACCATTCCACATTCCGCTGCTGGAACCGTTGTGACCACTGGCCAGAGTAGGTACGGTTTTCTCATATCTTGCAAAACGAAATAGAAGGATGAAGGCAACGTGGCTGAAATCTTGGAAGGCGGATGTTTTTGCGGTGAGGTTCGATACCAGGTCACTGGCAGCGCAGTAATGCAACTCATGTGTTTTTGCAGTGATTGCCTATCGATGACCGGAACGGACGGTTATGCCGGGTACATGATAAAGTCGGAAGACCTGCAGCTGCTGAAAGGCAAACCACGGACCTTTGAGAAGACCTCAAAGGAAGGTCGACCTGTCATCAAGCATTTTTGTGGCACCTGCGGATCAGGCCTGTGGGGCGTGACAGCCTTCGGATTGACGAGCATTGCGGCTGGGACATTGGATGAGCCAAACAACTTCAAGCCAACGAGCAAGGTTTTTGTGAAAGATGCCCCCAACTGGGCCAGGGTTCCCCACCATTTGGAAGAAATGTAGCGTTTGAAGCTTTGGTATCACCTACATTTCTGTCTTGGAGTTGTTCCTCTTGGTGACCCGAGTTGCTACGATTGTCGTTGAGGCAATAAGCAGGACATCGCGATGCGCAATGCAATCTTTTTACCCCTAATGGCTTTGTTCCTGGGGGTCGTCATGGACGTTAAACCGGCGGCGGCCGCGTCACTCGGAACATATGAGGTTTTTGGCGTCGAAGACGGTGACATGCTAAAAATGCGCAGTGGGCCTGGAACAGGGTTCAATGTGATCGTTGGTCTTCCAAATGGAACCGCACTACGAGTTCACGGCTGTGAGCAGACCGGTGGCACCCGTTGGTGCCGCGTCTCTTTGGAGCGCGCGCGCAAGCTTAAGGGATACGTCTCTTGGGCATATTTGCGGAAAATCTAATACGACAGCGATCAGCACCACCATCTTTTAGCAATCATAGAATACCGGCGGAAACGCCCTGACGAATCCACTAGTTGGGCTCACACCCGTCGTCGAAGCGGCTCGCAACATCCCCGAATTCGCTGGGTTCAGGACGGCCCTAAGGCTTTGACTGGGGAGCGCTTGATCGCCTGCACCGTAACGGATTGATCCTGGACCCGGTTGGAAAGGCAAAATCGGTGGTACTGACCGATGAAGGCCTGCGCCGCTCCGAAAAGCTTTTCACAGAGCTTTTTGGGCGGGAGCCAAAGACATAGCATTCGCCATGACAAGTCCCTCCATGTAACGCAGGTCTGCATACGCGTGTGGGCTGGCTGGCGGTTGCAATCTGCGCTAAATCGCCCCTGTCCGGCAAACAGGGAGAAGCTGAAGATGACAACGGGGAACGATCTTGGTGGGCTCATCGGGTTTATCACCCGTGACGAGATTTGGCATGAGCGGCTCGCTGATGTGTTGGACGAGCATTTTCTGCCAGCGCTCGAGGCCTTCGATCTTGAGTTCGAGGATCTGGGCGACTTGCTGGGCGAGGATTGGCCGATGGTCCTGTGGGGTGGTGGCCTGGAAGATTTGCTGGGCAGGACATTCGGAGCGGACGCCGAAAACGCTGCGGATGCTTATCTGAAAGGGAGCGGTTCCAAGGAGAGTGCGCAGACCCGCGCCTATATCAAAGGATTGCGGGACGCGTCGGTCAGCCTTTATGAGGTGAGCGAGGTAGACCCCGGCAGATCCATGGTCTTGCGCAACATGCTTTCGGACGCAGAGCCGGTTACCGTCCGGGAACACAGCGCGACGCAGATGCTGCAGCGATGGGATCGCATCGCAGCTCGGGTTGTCGCACAGGGGGATTATAACGTGATCTCGGGGGCGCTGCTCCCATTCGACCCCGACACCGTCGCGTTTTTTGAAGACGGGCTCCGCTCCGTGTTGAAATTGAACCCCGACGTTGAACTGAGGCTGACACAGGATCAGCTACACCGTTCCGCACCCCTCTTCACCAATGCCTGGCTCTTCGCACATCTGCCGAACCTACTGGATCCGGAACCACCACAAATCAGCAACAGCGATGGCGACAACCTGCTCTTTCACGACATGCGCTTCCCCCTCGCCAGCAAAGTGACGCAAAGCCAGGTATCTGAAAAGCTAACACAGTCCGCAGAACTCGTGATCTCAGGCCAGAAGGATTGGACCTGGCTTGACCTCGACACCCCGTCCGGCACCAAGCACGGCACCGGCCTCGTGTTGGACAAATCAATGTCAGGGGCCTCCGTGCTTGGGTCCCTAGATCTGAAAGGTCGGACACTCACACTTTCTGTGAGCTCTACAGCGCGCGCTGAACGCGGCGAAGCCCTGGTCCGGGACCTCCTGGGCGACCTGGTGAAATCTCCGCTGACATCAATCCAGACCGCCGAACAGATGATGGCGGATGACAGCACGAGTAACGGAGTGGCAGAAGAAGAGGACATCCCCCGTGCCCTTGCCCGTCAGATGGCCCACGAATATCTCGAACAGCATTACCGCGATACGCTTGACCAGCCGATTCCTGCCCTGGATGGCAAGACCCCGCGCCAGGCCGTTCGCAGCACGGCGGGCAGGAAGAAAGTCATAGACTGGCTGAAGACAATCGAAAACCGCAGCGCGCGCCAGACCGGCTCTCCGGTGGCTGAGTATGATTTCGGCTGGATGTGGGACGAGCTTGGTCTGTCAGACTACCGAAATTGGACCAGCGATGGTTCTTGCAAAAACCGTTCCAAAGCTTCGCCTCCTGAACCCATCGACTAACCCATGTTTTCCCGGCTGCGTCTTGCAGAGATGTGGCAAGGGTTATGCTGTCGCTGCGCGTCCAGATGGTTTGCCTCGTGACAGCTGGGGCACAACAAAATTTCAGTCTCCGTGGACACACCGGTTTCATAATCGAAACAGTACTCTTGTCCACATATTTCCAGCACCTCTCCACTCTTGGCCAGTTCCGAACTTGTCACCTCGCAGTGATCACAAATTCCGTCCAAGAGAGCTGATTGGAGTTCAGAAAGAACCACTGTTTTCTGAAAATTGCACACTCTGTCACTCATAACTGCTTCAGGCTTTCACAAAATGGTGAAGAGAGAAAGCTTGTGAAACAAGAATTCAAGGGAATGTGACATAGCCCAATGGGTTCGAGATTTAGTTTCGCCGATCATTGCCTGTAAGCTGCGCGGCGCGTCGAACTTTCACGTCAGCCGCCATCCCACAACAGACCCGCGCACATCAAAATACAACCTGGGCTAGTCCTCCCAGCGAAACGCGTCGTTGTCCGCCTTCACCCGACCAATAGACGGCAAAGCGAAGTGGTTTCCCAGCACAATACATCCCGTTTCCGAGGCGCTTTCCAACAGTTTCCGACGGGATGTCACGGCCATCTCAGCATCGGAATCAAACATAAAATGCCACTCGGGATGCCAGCACTGGGCGGTTGTATGGATTGCATCACCTGTAATCAGAGCGCGCCGGTCGCCACTGGTGATTTCGACCGAGACATGACCTGGTGTTTGGCCTGGCGTGGGGATCAGAGTGACGGAATACACCCTGTCGCAGTCCTAAGGTTCACAGGAGGCCCGAGACAAAGTAGGTTTCTTGTGCAGAGGTAACGGCAATAGGCGTGGATCAGAATGGCGCGACAGCTCCCACTCGAAGGTAACAAGCCCTTTCTGGTTTACGCCGGCACTGGCACCGACCTGATTTTCAATCATGGAATTGAGCTTCCCGGTTTCGCGTCGTTTCCATTGCTGGAAGAACCTGGCACCAGGGTGATACTGGCCGGTCAAATGCAGGCTCTTGTCGATCTGGCCCGTGAAATGAATGTCGGATGCATCCTTGATGCGCCCACATGGATGGCGAACGCCGACCGGGCAGCGCCCTTGGGGTACGATGCAGAGCGGCTCGCCGAAGTAAACAAAGATGCGGTCAGTCTAATGGAAGACGTGCGCCAAGCTGCCGCTCGCGATGATGTACTGGTGTCGGCCTGCATCGGCCCGCGCCATGATCCTTACGCCGACATCCCGCCGGTACCCGTCGAAGATGCACGTCAATACCACGCCGCTCAAATGCACAGCCTGAAAGACACAAGCCTCGATCTGGTCACCGCTTATACATTCAACCGCCCAAGCGAGGCAGCGGGATGCATCCTCGCCGCCCGGGACGCTGAACTGCCGATCATCATGTCTCTGGTTGTTGAGACAGACGGGTGCCTGGCAGACGGGACCAAACTTGTGGACGGAATTGACCAGATCGACGCAGCAACCGACTCGGCGGCGCTGTTTTTTATGGTCAACTGCGCTCACCCTACCCATTTCGCCGGAGCGCTTGGCAACCACCCCCGGCTGAGAGGCCTTGTGGCGAACGCTTCGAGTTGCTCGCATGCGGAACTTGACGAAGCAGATGAGCTGGACGAAGGCGATCCAGCTGAACTTGGTAAACAGATTGCCGCGATTGCGAGGCAGAATCCGTCGATCCAAGTATTTGGAGGATGCTGCGGTACCGACATGCGCCATCTGAAATCGATGATCAGCGAACTAGCATAGCCAACTTGGTTCAATCTGAGCGATAACGCTGAGATCTAAGGTGATCCCGTAATTTCTTTCCACAACTTGTTAGGAGATCGGCCCATTCCTGCCGTTCACCTGCACATACCGATGCCGCGGTCGCAGCCCGCTTCTCGGACATTCGCTGCATTTGCATAGTTTAGCCTGAGCAGACGTTAGAGCTCTTTCAGGATGCTTTTCCCGAGAATTGGACAGTTAAGAGAACTTTCGCGGTTCAGCAGCAGAGTGCCGCCAATCCAGAATTTAAACTGTGTTTTCCGACCGGGCATATCTGTCAACGCAAGTTGAAGTCCAAAGTGCGATACATCGTGAAGTCATCACACCAAGACACAGCGCAGTCGTCACATGCATCTGGTAGTCGTGTCGCGCCAAGGCGCTTGGTTCGTTTTGTGACTTCTTTCGTCACAACTGTTCTGTTGCTACTAACAAGGCCATAAGCAACAAGGAAAGCGTCCCGACCTACCTTGATCAGTTCGCTATCTGTGAATTTGGCGTCATCGCTTTGATACCCGTCACGTAGCGCTTGCTGCACTAAGGCGGGGTCTGCATCCTCATCTAAAAGTAGCGCTTCCTTTGCGTCTTCTCCCTTGATCCAGTCGGCCAAGTCATCGCTACCGCCTGACACTTCTTCATAAATCTCACGCGGCATCTTGATTCTACCAGCATCACCTTGAACAACGAGCCATTCCCAAAATTGGGGAATGTGTTCTAAAGGGTAGTAGGTGTTCTTCGCAGTTATCAACACGTTGGCATCGATTAGGTACATCAATGCGCTCCGCTTGCGTTGGAGAACAGATCACCCTTTTTTCGTTTCGCCTCGTACCTTCTCAACAGCGGTTCTACCGCAGATGGTTTCGACCCCAAAAGGTTTGCAGCTTTTGTGTAGGTAAGCGCATTGCCGCGAACGGAGCGATAAACTACCTCCAATAGTGCGTTGCCCAGATTGTGAGATTTCACAACGTGCGGGTTTGGTCCGTCGCTATCTTTCATCTTTTCTTTTTGGCTCTTGAGAGCAGCCTGCCAACGTGCCGAGTACACCCCACGAAGACGGCCATAGGCATCGCCACTTAGGTCACCTGTTCTATAGAGTTGATAGGCGACCATCGGACCACTGACAGACCACTTATAGGCAATACTATCAACCACTGCCTCCGCACTATTGCTATCGTCAGGGTCAAAGTCAGGCATACCCTTGCGGAAGTGCGCCGAAGGCAAAAGAAACTCTCCAGCCACATCATTACAAAACCGTTCAATCTTGGCGGATTGGTTCGTCGGGGTGGCAGTAGAGGCTTGACCGCTTACTCCGGTTGTTCCAAGCCAAATATGGGCAAGTTCGTGCATCAGTGTAAAGGAGCGGGACGGTTTGGCCTCTTTTGCGTTAATCACAATAAATGGGGCGACATCATCAGCGATTGCAAAGCCGCGGAATACACTGGACGGGATCGTGGAGTGGTGGGAACCAAGATCGGACAACAGCAATACAAAAACGCCGATGTCTTCCACTTCCATACGCAGCCGCTTAAACAGCTTGTCCGGGTCACCGCGGCGCAAGCTCACATCCGTGTAGTCAAACTCAAGTTCGTTGGAAATGGATTTTACCGTGGCCTCAACACTCGTTTTGAGATTGACGGATCCTACAAATTTGTGCTCCCAAAAATCCTCGTCATCTATGAGGATGTCTTTTATGGCCTCTTGCCGAGCCTTCACATCACGCAACAAAGCATCCAACATAGCATTTTCGCGCTTTGTGCGGCTGTCCGGACTTTGACGAAAATCTTGCCCTCTGCGTCCGGTGCGTGGCGGCTGTTCCATGTAAAATGCTAGCAAAGGTCTTTTGTACAACTTGGCAAAGCTATTCAGTTGTGCACGGGACGGTTCTCTGTCGCCACTTTCAAGTGCCTCAAGCTTCTGATCAGCCGTCTCACGGACTCCATCAGAAAACAGCTTGCGCGCAGCATCTTCCAGCGTGAAACCAGCGGTCTCACGTGCCCAAATCAGGACATCTGGATTGACTTTAATGGACATAAACCGTGCTTCGCCGTTGGATATTTGTTCTTTGATTACTTGAGATGTAGGACACTTTGCAGACGACGCATAGTGCATAGATATCACAGTGAGGTCTGCTTAGCGATGCTAGGTGCATTTTGGGGCCGACCCAGGGAATTCACTCTGCCGCCTGTAAGGGAGTTTCGAGTGTCAAAACTGACTTTGCAAAGGTCACTTCTGCGCTTTACTGACATCGGTACGGCTGCGGCATCATCGAAGTCGTCATTCTAGACCGGAATGGCCGTTTTTTGATTTTCGAGTGAACGGTTTCGCGACTGCAGAGAACGGCAGCTTCCCGCGCTTCGTGCCGTACTTCAGCCCCCTACCCGTCCCGATCTAGCTTTAACCAATATCGCGTGTACCGGAGTTCACCCGTTCGGATCAAAGCGCCCTTCTCTACCAGGTTCTGGAGATCCCGCGTTGCTGTGGCGCGCGATGTTCCCGTGATCGAGATATAGTTCTCAGCGCTCAATCCCCCTGTGAACCCATCCGGCCCAGCCTTGAACAAACGGGCGATTACCTTGCTTTGGCGAGTGTTGAACTGATCACGGTACCGATCATAGAAGTGCGTCTTGGAAATAAAGAAACCAACCCGCTCAAGCGTCACCTGCTGTGCTGTAAGGACAGTTTCGGCAAACCAGACGAGCCACGGTGTGACTTCCAGCGTCTTTTGATGGCGTTCGAGTTGGTCGTAGTAAGCCTTCCGCTCTCGCTCGATCGTGAAAGCAAGGGCAATCAGACTTGGCTGACCGATATTCTGGGCCAAGGACTTTTCAGCCAGCGCCCTACCCAACCGGCCATTGCCGTCCTCAAAGGGATGAATGCTCTCGAAATACAGATGGCTCAAACCGGCCCGGATCAGTGCGCGCAATGGTTCGGGACCATCCGGTGCGGTCCGGTTGAACCAGGCTACGAACTGGTCCATTTCAGCCGGAACCTGATGTGAAGGTGGAGCTTCGAAATGCACCGTTGGGCGGTCGAGCCTGCCTGAGACGATTTGCATCGCATCCTCATGGCTCCGGTATGATCCAATCGTTTCCAGATGCCTGTCATGGGACAGAAGCATGTCATGCCACCGAAACAGGGTGTCGTGTGACAGTGGTTCCGAATAGTTGGAATAAACATCCACCATCATTTCAGAAACGCCCTGCTCGCGCGGTTTGGATGGATAGCTGTCGGGAGCCAGTCCAAGATGTCGGCGCAAGGAAGATTGCACGCTGAGACGATCCAGCATCTCACCTTCGATCGCGCTGGTCTTCATTGCTTCTTCGCTTAGCAGGTCGATACGCAATTGATCTCGATCCGATGTGTTCACATGATGAACCGCTCCAAGAACTTCCCCTGAGGACAACAGGAACTGTTGCTCGTATGGTTCGAGTCTTGCGGCGTCGTAACGAAAGGTAGGCCAGTCAGGGTTCTGCCAGTTCCACATCGTGAGGTATAAGCTTCCTTTCTATAACTCACTATTTATGGTTGCGTGATTTATAGAGGTCAATCCTATAGCTCACCTTTTTCAGACCCTTCGATCCAGTCATCACTTGGAGGTGTAATCTGAAAACGGTAAATTTCATCCTGTTTCCCCAAATTTACGTAGCATTGGATGTCCGCGAGAGCATTGCCTTTGGAGACAATTCGCCCTTTTCGATCTTGGCCAGCAACGAAATCAGGTAAGCCCCTGGAGATTGTATGTTCTCAGCACGTTGAAAGATGTATCCGAGAACAATGAAGCGAATAGCTGGGCCAAAAGTTGATTTCATTGCATACCAGGTTTGGCCAAGCCGTAGATACTCGGCGATATCATCCATAAGCCGATCACAGTGGTGCTGATCTTTTGCAAAGCGTAGTTCTGAGCATAGCCGTGGAAAACTGCGCTCCATTTGGTCTGGAGAAACCTGAATCTGAGAAAGCTTTTCTTTCTTAACTTCCGGATTCAAAGAGTCCTCTTTGTGCCCCTCAATTTCACTGTCACTGGCCCTCAAATTTTCTGTATCAGTCTGTGTTATCTCGGAGATTTCCACAGAGATTTCTGCCAACAGCTCGCTGAGTACATTCGCATCTGGTTTGCGACGCAGAGCATTGCGTACGGTGGTCACCAAATCAGAGATCGCGGTGTCATTTGCTACGAGTTCCTTAAGGCGCGCCAGAGCGGCGGAAACTTTGTCACGGAGTACAGTGAACTCGAGAACGCGATCAGCATGCCTCTGGGCTTCCTGAATGAACTCAGCGTGCCGTTCAGACAAAGGCATCAAGGAGAGCCCAGTTGCGGTGACCACCCTGCCCTGGCGATCCCGGCGCGCCCATCGCTTACCGTTTGCGCTCATGACGCGGCGGATAAGTCCAAGGTCCACCAGCGTCGAGATATGACGCTCAACTGTCTGCACGCTGACATGAGTTCGTTTGGCTATCGCCGCGTTGGACGCGAAACAGATGTGATGATCATCCTGGTCCGCAGCAATCTGATCACCGCCCATAAAGGAAACCATCGCTCTCAGGACATTGAGAGTTGTGGATTTTAACCCAAGAGGTTCTCTGGCCTCTTCAACGGCGCGAAGAAGTATCCATTTTTTGGGCGTACTGTTCCCCTGCCCTGCCGTTCCCGACAAGGTCGCTCCAATTGGAGCCAATGCTGTTAGTGTTTTCATGATTATCTATCGGCAGACAAAAATTACCCGTTCGCTCAAGAGCGTTTTTTCTTGTGTGGCGATTCGGGTGCTGCTAGATTCTAGGTGTCTAATCTAAGAATTGCGCTTTGCGCAGCAGCCCTCGAAGCTCCGGTTTCGGGGGTTTTGTTTGTTTGCCTTCCTCCTTTCTGCTCGTCCTCAGTTCTTTTTCTTGGCGTTTACAGCTGTAAACTCAGCGTGTGAGCGCTTAATGATTTCAGCCATGTTTTCGTCCAACCAGCTAGCGAAGCCAGCGTTAGCTCCGGTCCTTTTGACCGAAACAGTTAGTGATCCGTTGGTAGATTTGATTGTAACGCCTTCGATTGGGTTGAGTTCGGCTGCACCTTCTCTTTGTCTTGCACCGCGTTTGGCAGCTGCTTTTAGGAGCATTTCCAGCCGATCATCTGACGACATCGATGGCTCAATGGTTGCAAGAAGATTTGCAGCTTCATCTTCCGCTAGCTTGCCTGCAACGAAGTGCTCTGCAAGCACGGTCCATTTTGGGCGGCCTGATTTTGGGGCTGCGCCGATCATGTCACCAATCTTTGCAGGAACATGTTGCGTAATTTTTGTCAGGTGAGACAGCCCTGATTTCGAAACGTTCAATACTTGCCGCACCGTTGCCGTGTCATGCCCGGAAGTCAGGATCGCCTCGGCGAAACGTGCTTTCTCGTAGAAGGAAAGATTGCGCCTCGCAGCATTCTCAAGCCCTTTGGCGAGAAGCGCTGAAGCATCGTCGATATCCTGAACATTGGCGCGGACTTTAATACCAAGTTCACGACAGGCTTTGAGCCTCCTCCGTCCATAAATTGCCTCGTATCGACCGTCGGATTTCGATCTTCTGACAAGAATGGGAACTTGTTGGCCACCGTCTTGTATACTCGACATCAAGCTTTCAAAACTATCGTCTTCTTCGTCAATGTTTACAGCTGTAAACTCACCGAGCCTATCGGCAGGCCCCCAGTCGTCGATCAGAGCAGGGTCAATTTCCCTGATTGCGGCAAGAGAGCCCTGAAGCGCACCAAGAGCAGGGGCATTGGGTTTTGGAGTTTTATCGATGGCCTTGGGGCCAGAGCGCGCGATGGTGTTTGCGATCCCCGACATCTCCTGAAGCGACTTTCTAGCCATTAGCTGCGTCCCCATGCTTGATGGATCATTTGCTCTACCTCAGAGCCGATCGCATCCATTGAGTTCTTTGCCCGATCATAAGTTGCGCGTGTCATTTCTGACCGCACGACTTCGTAAATTGATTGTTTGAGCATTGTGGCGTCACTGACCGCGGTGCTTTTGAGGGCTGTGGCTGACATAACGCGATCCTGAAACAGTGCCCGCATGAACGAAGCCAGTTGTTGAGACGGTACGTCTGTTGGCTCGTCACGCGTTATCAGGAATTTGAAGTTGTCGTATTCGAGCGTAGCGCCGGCATCTTCAATGACTGCCATGTAAGCACCAGCGAGTTCGAGAAATTGAGCCGTCGAAGACACGTCCAGCATCGAAGGTGTAAGTGGCACAAGCAATGAACTGGCGGCCGCCATCCCAGCAATTGTCAAGAATCCTAGCTGAGGTGGGCTATCAATCAGAACAAGGTCAAAATCTCCTTCCACCTGGGCCAGGGCATTCCGTATTCTTGTAAAGAACGGATGGTCTGGGTTGGAGTGAACGGCAGATTCTGTCTCAAATTCGGAAAGAACAAGCCGTGACGGAGCCACAGAGAGACCGGGGAAGTACGTCGGAAGCACGACGTCCGCCATATCTACCGGATCTTCATATCGAATAGCATCGTAAATCGTCAGCCCGTCAAACTCTATTTCGGGGCTTATGCCGCACATGGATGTAAGAGAGCCTTGAGGATCCAGATCAACAGCCAGCACACGGTAACCGCGAAGCGCAAAATAGTGAGCCAAGTGAATTGTTGTGGTGCTCTTACTGCTGCCGCCTTTGAAGTTCATCAACTGCCAGACTTGGAGCTTTTCTCCTTCAGTCCGGCGAGGGACATAGCGCCCTTTTTTGCGTGAGGTTTTCTCAAGCGTTTCGCGAGCCTCCCAAAGTTCTTGGGCAGTATAGTAACGCCTACCGCTGCGTACGTCATTCGGTTCAGGAATCGTTCCCTCTGCGTGGACTTTGCGCATGAATTGACCTGAGACTCCTAAGAGTTCAGCAGCTTCTGGCGCTGCAAAATTTCGCAGTGATTTGGTGTTGTCGGGGGCAAATGCAGCAAGTAGATGTTCCCGGATAGCCGAGTTTAATCTCTCAGATATTTCCGTGGCGAGTGCCGATGGTCTTTCTGCCGCAAGTGGTGTCACGGGAATCATGTAGTTGCCTCAAATTAAAGAATGTGGTCATTTTTGCGCCACTTGAGATAAACAGCCGTGATTCATAGCACTAAGTCAAGGATTTTCGCCTATATTGTAGGTTTTCCAACGCGGAGGACTACATACGCTTTGCATCAGAGCAGGGTGGTTTACAGTTGTAAACTCGGTTGAGCGGGATCATGGGTTCTTTCAGTCGATGAAGTTCTAACGTAGGCATGCGAAGGCATTCCTGTAAAACTCCTCCCTATGCTCCGCTTTGAGTAGAACGCCTCTAGCATGGAGTTGGAGTGAAGGCCGAACGGCTTTTGGCGCAAATTGCGCAATTGGGAAGGGCAGGGAGCTAGTTGAGCTGATTGGTCAAATTCTCTCACCAACAATTTCGTTATCGAGTTTTCTGCGATACCAACTTCGTAACAATACTTCTGCGCCAGTACGGGAGTACGATGCGGTGAGAATGGCATGGCGATCTGGGTCAGATACACCGAGCTCAGCCCGTGCGCAGAGGAAAACACGCGAACATTCCGGCTAGAGTCAGCCGCTCGCCAATTGCCCAAGAAATGGCATACCGTGAGGGCGGGGTTTCGGGAATTGTGCGCCTGTAAGTTGCGACGGAACACGGAACTGTCCTCGATCCAGTGCAGCTGTGCTTGCGCGGCGCGGCTTTTGACGCAAGTCTCTACCGTCATTGGATTCATATGGGATCACAGACATGATCCGTGTGTTCACGTCCCATTAGCGTCCATAAAACCAGCTTGCTCGAATTAGTGATTTTGGGCTCCTCAATCGTTGAACAGACGGTCTCGTTGGCATATATTGCCAAAAAGGAGGCTTACGCCATGGTAACCCGCAATGTTGTACTTACAGAATCGCAGGATCAACTGGTGCAGAATCTGGTTGCGTCCGGTCGATATCAGAACGCCAGTGAAGCGTTGCGCGCCGGCCTTCGGCTTTTGGAGCGGGAAGAAGCGGGGCTGGAGTCTCTCAAACAAGGCTTGCAGGAGGGTGTAGCGCAGGCTCAGGCCGGAGATTTGGCAGAAGGCAGGGGTTCGGATGCGATCCGTCGTGCCTTTGCAAGGGCACGAGCCAAGGCGTGACCAGACCCTTTCGACTGACACGCCGCGCTGAATCCAGCCTGGTGGAAATTGCCCGATGGACCATCGACAAGTTTGGATCGCATCAAGCCGATCTTTATGAACAAGAACTAATAGCGCGCTGTCAGGCCATCACAGAGGGCAGGGTGGCCAGCCGAAGTTGTTCTATATTGGTCGAAGAGGCGGCGGATCTCAGATATGTGCGCGCAGGAGAGCATTTCCTGGTTTATCTGGATCAGCCGGACGCGGTGATCATTGTTGATATCCTGCATTCCCGTTGCGATCTGCCGCGACATGTTTCCGCGCTGGCCACGTTAACAGATGCGACAGGAAACAAGACATAGGCACAGCAGCCGGAGTTTCCCTCAAGCGGGGATTATTAAATAGTCAGTAACTACTCACCCCAGTAGATCAGTCGCCGGGTTATCCGCGATGTCCACATCGTCGTAGTATTTCTGCGCCTGGGCCATGGAGCGATGCAGGGAGAGGCGCATCGCGGCCTGGATCGGGGCGCCGTCCAGCGCGGCCTGGGTCAGGAAGCCCGAGCGCAGCCCATGGGGGGAAGCGAACCCGTCCGGCAGGCCCGCCAGTTTCGCCCGACGCTTGACGATCTGCGCGATGGCATCCGGGCTGAGGCGGCGGGTTAACACCCGATCGGCTTTTGAAACAGGCCGGAACAAGGGGCCGTCCTGAATCTCACCCACCTCGATCCAATGGGCCAGCGCTTGGGCTGCGCGGCCTTTCAACACCAGCCGCGGCGTTTCACCTTTGGTTGTCGTCTTGGTCTCCAGCAGTGAAATCCAAACCAGGCTTTTCTCGTCGAACTCCTTCAGCGAGACGTCTTCAAACATCAACCCGGTGATCTCCGAGCGCCGTCTACCACCCGAAGCCCAACCCAGCATCAAGATGGCGCGGTCGCGGCAATCCCGCCGGGACCCCCGACAAGTGGACAGCAACTGCTCGAGCACATCGCGGGTAATCGGTTGCTGCGATTTTGGGGCAGGGGGCCGGGCGGCGGCGCGGCGCGCCTTGGCACGGGCCTGCTTCACCTGCGGCGCATCAAAAGGGCTGGTCAGGTTCTTCATTCGATGAAAGGCCAGCCAGGAGGCGATGCGCCGGTCCAGCGTAGAAGGGGCCGGGCAGGCGAGGGACTTGCGTAGCCCTTGCGCGATCAACATCTCGGCACTCTGACGCGCGACATCCTCGGGCGCGGCATCTCCCAGATCGCGGGCGTGATCGAGAATGAAGGCCAGCGCTGTGGCCTCGCTCTCGGGCCAGTCCAACGGCACTCCGAACCGTGCTGCCTTCCAGGCCGTTACATAGAGCAAATCGCGCTCATAGGCCCTGAGCGTGTTGGCGGGTGTGCCGCGGACATAGAGATCGGTCAGGGCGTCCTGGTCAGACTGCGACAGGGCAGGGGAGGGGGCGGGGAGATAGGGCTCAGGGGTGCTCATACGGCCCACTCTGCGCCCATTTTCCCGCAAAATCAATTATACTTGATAAGGGATACTTATCGGGTTTAATTCCAAAAAATTGGGTAACGATATGTAATGCGCAATATTAAGAAATAATGCGTCTCATAGACAATAGGACCGCAAACAAGAGAGAGAATCAGGCTTGGCAGGGGTTTTCGTCTCGGTAAGCTGCAGGCTATGTTGGAGGACATTTCGAACGGCCTGTTGGTGAAGGATCTGTTGCAAACTTTTGACTGTTGACTCTCATAAGTGCTTCGAGTGATTGGATATCGAAATATTGAAGTCGAAAGTTTGTTTTTATGATCTCGTTCAAAGGCGCGCAATATCCGAAGGCCGTGATCCTGTTCGCGGTTTTCTACTATCTCCGAAACGGCGTTTCCTACCGCGATCTGGAAGAGATCATGCATGAGCGTGGCGTTTCAGTGGACCGCACCACGCTAAACCGATGGGTAACACGGTATTCTGGCGCAATCGCTGACGCAGCATGTCGTCGCAATGGGCCATGTGATCGTTCGTGGAGAACGGACGAAACTCTGAGTAATTGAACAGCAGCTCTCTTGGCCGGTGCATGATGGCATCGGAACAGCAATGGGAGAGCAAGATGGAACAGTGTTTTGTAGGACTGGATGTCTCGAAGGCTGAGACGTCGATTTGTGTCTGCAATCAGAGCGGTGGACCCGTGTTTGCCGCGAAGAAAGTAACTGACCCCGATGTGATTTTTCAGGCGTTGCGCGACCACGTTGGCGTCATCCAATGTGTGGTCCTCGAAACCGGCCGTATGGCGAACTGGCTTTACACTGAGCTTGCAGATCGGGGATTGCCGGTGGTTTGTATCGACGCACGTCAGGCTCATGCTGTTCTCAGCCAGATGCACAACAAGACCGATGCCAATGATGCCGCCATGTTAGCTGAACTGGCGCGCACGGGGTTCTATCGGAAGGTTGAGGTGAAAAGCCGGCTCGCCCAGGAGCGGCGGGCATTGCTGAAAGCTCGGGAAGTGGCGTTGAAATCCCGCGTGAATGTGGAAAACACAATCCGCGGTCTTTTGGCCAGTTTCGGGCTGCGTTTGCCAAAACATCTGAACACCTATGAAGAGCGTGTCCACGCGATCCTGAAGGATCGGCCGGTCTTATCGAGTGTCATCCTGCCCTTGCTCGACTTGCGCACAGCCGACCTTCGGCAAGCGGCTGCGCTGAGTAAAGAAATGGTGCGCCACGCAAAAGCCGATGAGGCTTGCCAACGCCTGATGACGATCCCGGGTGTTGGTCCTGTGAGTGCAGTGACCTTTGTTGCGACCATCGACAATCCGCGTCGGTTTTCGAAATCCAGATCAGTTGGTGCATATCTCGGGCTGACGTCCCGTCGATACCAGTCTGGGGATGTCGATTATGGTGGTAGAATATCGAAACACGGCGATCCTATGCTGCGCTCAGCGCTCTACGAGGCGGCCAGCAGTTTGTTGAACCGGGTGAAACCGGGCAAAGGATCGGAATTACAGAGATGGGCTCGAGCCCTCAAAGCCCGCACCAGTCACAAGAAGGCGGTCGTTGCCTTGGCTCGAAAACTCGCGGTCCTGATGCATGCCATCTGGACAAACGGATCAACCTTTCAAACCAAGGAGGCCTAGTCAGAATACCAGCGGATCAACCAATCACGAGTTGCCGTATAGACAAACACGGCAGGCTGTCGACCGAACCCGTTTGATGTACATGCGGCTGCCCAGAAAAGACCGCGCATGAAACCTTTGGGGGTTGATGCCTTGAACGCCGAGATGAAGCGCCAACAGGATGACTTCGTAAAGAACTTTGCAGGTGGTCGATACAGGACTAATCTCATCGAGAGCTGCTGCTCAATAAAGAACTTACATCAAAGTTAAAGGTGCCTGAGTTTATCTCTATCGAGCCGTCGACAAGCACGGCAAGACGCTTGATTTCATGCTTTCACGACGCCGAAACAATCCAGCCGCCACCAAGTTCTTCGCCAGGGTGTTGGAGATCAATGGATTGCCGAGGAAGATCGTGATCGACAAGAGCGGCGCCAACACCGCTGGCATCAATGCCATCAACAAAATGCTCAAAGGCCTTGAACCCCAGCATTGGCCGCGTGCGTTTGATGAAATCGGCAATATGGCGACCACACCGGTAAGACCACCGCGGGACGATCTCCCGACTTGCGGTCACAGAGCTTTCCGTGTGCAGAGGTTCAACAAATCGACTCCTACTCCTAAAAAAATCTCTTTGTAACAGATCATGTTCAGTGCGACTTTCGGTGTTCGAGCAGGCTTTTGCCGATAAGGGCACTTCATTCAATTGATGCACATGCTTCGTGGCACATTTAGTATCCACGCATTGGAGCAAACCCTCCGACTTCCAGTCGGAACTGCTTCAGCGCGAAGAATCGTGCTATGACCTTACCCTCTGGAAAATGAGCCGCAGCCGGTCGGAAGGCTCATTTTCCAGAGGGTAAGGTCATGCAGTATGACACTGGCAAGCACTGCGTTTTCTACCACCGCTACCACATCGTCTGGTCGACGAAATACCGCTACAAGGTGCTGACCGGCCGGGTGCGCCTGCGGGTGCGCGACATCATTCGTCAGGTCTGCCGCGAGAACGTGGTCGACATCCTGCGCGGGGTGCTGTCATCCGATCATGTCCACATGTTCGTTTCGGTGCCGCCGAAGATCGCCATTTCCGATCTGGTGCGCAGGATGAAGGGCCGTTCGTCCCACAAGGTGCAAAGGGAATTTCCCGCGTTGCGCAGGCGCTATTGGGGCCGTCGGTTCTGGGGCAGGGGGTATTTCTCAACCACCAACGGTGCCATCACCGAGGACATTGTCCTGCAATACCTCGAAAATCACATCGCCGATCCTACCGACGCCAGTCGGTAGTGGTTCAGTTGCGGTAGGTCTAGAATGTATCAAATTGTATCTTCGGGTTGCGGGTGGGAAGTTTTTTGCTAGATAGCTTGAGAAGCACGGAGAGCAATTCAAGATGCGCCAAAGAGCGGCAAAAATAAGTGTTTTTCTTCTTCTTACGCTCGTTTTGGTGGCGTCCACCATTTTTTCATTTACCAGCGCTCGTGCTAAAGGTCATTTCCTTGAAGCTTCTTTAGTCCAAAACGACATTGAGGTGGGGCACTATCACTCAAACCCTAGCCAATGCCACAAGATTGCTCAATGCGAAACTCCCGCTGCGTTTTTGACTCACCAAAGACCTTCTATCGCCGAAAATGCAGGGGAACTGATGTTCGTGCAAAGCGAGCCAGGCAGAAATTCAACCGTACTTGAAGCCCAGCTTCCACCTCCCAAAGCGTAACTCATTGCGCCTGAATACACTGCTATTTCGTTGCTTTTCTTGAATGTTGTGTGCTGCACCTTCCTGTCCTGCACCCGATATCAACCAGCTTCTTGAGCACTGATCAAAAAAGCGAAATGCGAGAATAGACTATCAGCGTGGCTGACCGCAGCGCCTGCTGACAAATGCAGTGAATTTCCAAATCATCAATTCAACCAAGTAAGGAAAAACAATGCGTCCCATCGCATCTGCACGTGTGGCTATTGCTTCCGTCGCCCTTGCCTTATCCGCGTCAACGGCGGCCATGGCTGGAACCTACAATATTACTGTGGACAAGATCCGCATCGACGCCGGTGATTTCCGCAAAACGGGGGTTGGTTACAACAAGAGCCAAACCCCAACTATCCTGCGTTTCAAAGAGGGCGAGGATGTCACGCTGAATGTCACGAATAATCTCAAACAAGACACCTCGATCCACTGGCACGGGCTGATTTTGCCTTTTGATCAGGACGGTGTTCCGAAGATCAGCTTTGCCGGTATTAAACCGGGTGAAACCTTCACCTATAATTTCCCGATCACACAGGCAGGCACCTATTGGTTTCACAGCCATTCGGGTTTTCAGGAGCCCGATGGAGCATATGGAGCTATCGTAATCGAGCCGAAGGGCGGCGAAACGGTTCGTGCTGATCGGGATTATGTCGTGCAACTGACTGACACGCACCCTCACCGCGGTAAGCGGATCATGCGAAACCTCAAGATGTCGGCTGACTACTACAACCGGTCACAACGTACGGCGCAGGATCTCATCAAGGATTCCGGTGAGATGGGGCTTAAGGCGGCTTTGGAAGACCGAAAGATGTGGGGTCGTATGAGGATGATGCCAACGGACGTCGAGGACGTTCAGGGTTTCTCCCCGATGATCAATGGCCAGACCACTTCGCAGAACTGGACCGGGCTATTCAAACCGGGCGAGAAAGTGCGGCTGCGGCTGATCAACTCCTCGGCCATGGCTTATTTCGACATTCGAATTCCGGGCCTCAAGATGACCGTCGTGCAGGCAGACGGCAATGACGTGAAACCCGTCACCGTGGATGAGTTGCGCATCTCTGTTGCCGAAACCTATGACGTGATCGTTCAGCCCAGGGAAAATCGTGCCTACAGCATAGTAGCAGAGTCAATGGGCCGTACTGCACTGGTCCGCGGAACGTTGGCACCGCGCGAGGGAATGGCCGGGCCAGTTCCAAGTCTTCGACCAAAGCCCCGCCTGACCATGGCCGACATGTCCGGGATGATGCACGGCAAGGGGATGGAAGGCCACGTCATGCAAAACGCTTCGGTGATGTCCGACGACATGATGAAGATGCCGGGCATGGATCACAGCCAGCATCAAATGGCAAAATCCGCCGACGCGACACCGTCTGAAACTATGGATCACAGCCAGCATCAAATGGCGAAACCGGTCGATGCGGCACAATCCGATACCATGGATCACAGCCAACATAACATGAGTAACGCCTCTGCCGCCGCAGGGCAGGGCATGTCAGGCGGGAAGCACGCAGGTCATCAGATGGCGATGCCTGGGGGTGCGCAACAGGAGTTTTATGCTATGGGTAGCGGTCTGACACCCAATGCTGCAAATGGCGGGAAATTCCTGTCTTATGACGACCTGAAGGCGCGTAAACCGCTTTACAAGGACCGCCCTGCAACGCGTGAAATCGAGTTGCGTCTGACGGGCAACATGGAACGCTACATCTGGTCCATCAACGGAAAGAAACTGTCCGAAGCTGAGCCTCTCCGGTTGAAATACGGTGAAAGAGTGCGGTTCAAATTCGTCAATGAAACCATGATGTCACACCCGATGCATTTGCACGGTATGTGGTCAATCCTTGATACCGGCAGTGGCAGCCGCGATCCGATCAAACACACGGTCAGCATCGCGCCGGGCACGACAGTCTACACCGAGACTGAAGTGGATGTGACGGGTCAATGGGCGTTCCATTGCCATCTGTCCTACCACGCCGATGCGGGGATGTTCCGCAAAGTAATCATCGAAGGCGGGCCTGCCTAAGCTTTCGGCAGCACAAACAGAGTGAAAAACATGAAAAACTTAATTGCCGTCACCGCAGCGGCAGCCGGGCTTTCGCTTGGCTGGACCGCTGAGACAAAAGCAGAGGCCCTGACCTATGGGTTTCAAGCCGAGCAGTTGGAGTACCGCTCCAATGACAAAGGCGAGGACACAATCCAATGGGATTTTGATGCCTTCGTGGGAACTGACGAGTTGAAATTTGTATGGCGTAGCGAAGCCGAACTGGGTGAAAGCTCAGGCGATTTTGAAACGCTCGAAAACCAGTTGCGACTGCAAAAGCCAATATCCAACTTCTTTGACGCTGTGGTCGGGGTGTATGCCAACACACCGACCGGTCTGCCGGATCGGTACAATGCGGTCCTGGGGATAAAGGGATTGGCCCCGCAGTGGTTTGAAATCGACGCTGACTTGTACTTGTCCGACAACTCGTTTTTTCGGTTCGAAGGCGAATACGAAGCAGGTTTGACAAACAGGCTGTTCCTGATCCCGAATCTCGAGCTTACTGTGCCTTTGCAAGATGACCTCGAATACAATCAAAAAGCAGGTGGAGTCACTCTCGAGGCTGGGCTTCGGCTGAGCTATGACCTCATCGATCGGGTGGTATCGCCGTATGTTGGGGTGAACTACGAGAAATCTTACGGCGGCACAGCGGATCTGATCCAGGCAAGTGGCGAAGAGAACGGAGTGTTCGCAGTCGTGTTTGGCGCCCGGCTAATGTTTTGAAATCCGATAATCTTGGCCGGGGCAGATTGCTCCGGCCGGTTTCTGATGGCCATCGCATTCTGAACGTGCGGCAAGATGGCCTTTCCTAACCAAAACCGAATGGAAAAACTATGAAAACCACAATCTTAGGCGCGTCGATCGCTGCTTTGCTGGCGACACCCTTATTTGCCTCAGAAAATCAACATGAGGAACACGGTGAAAATCATGACGACAGTCACGCCGAAATGATGCAGGTGGGACAGCCCGGAAAGAGCAGTGATATCGGCCGCACCGTCAAGGTTTCTATGAAAGAAACGGATGACGGAGACATGATTTTTGAACCTTCGAACTTGTCGTTCAAGAAAGGCCAGACCATCGAGTTCGATATCAAAAATCTTGGCGAACTGGAACATGAGTTCATTTTGGATACGGCTGAACGCAACAAGATACACAAAGACGTTATGGTAAACGGCAGTCAAAGGCACGTTTCTGAGAACGCCGTCAGTTTGGAGCCCGGAGAGCAAAGCAAACTTATCTGGACATTTTCAAATGATGGCAGTTTTGAATTCGCTTGCCTGATTCCTGGGCACTACGAATCCGGAATGTTCGGCAACGTAACCGTGCAATAGCTTCTTCCGGCGCTGTAAATTAATCACTCACCATGATGCGGCGCCGAAGTGCGCGGCAGTTCCAGGTCGAACTGCCGCGTATCTAATAAAAAGAAATAAAGCCGATGGGAAAAGAGCAGCACATCCCGGAGTTTCATTTAATCGCCCATGACGCAGCAGCTTGGCTGGGCTTTCGTTATGATGAAACAGCACCAGATTGGATGCATCCTGCATTGCATCTGATCCTTGTAATTGCTCCGGCGTTGTTGGCCATTTCCACAATTGTGATGGTTGCAAGAGTACTTCTTTTTCAGGTCAAACCAGCGATCGTCGCTTCCGCCCATCATCCAGATAATCTCGTTGCCGGCCTAAATCACAATCTGATACGACACATCTTGCAGACAACGCGAGTGCAACAGCTTTATCTGCTCGTATTGAGCCTGTCCCTGATGCCGGTGCTCTATCTATCCCTGGAGCTGCCAAAGCAAATTGTAAACAACGTCCTGGACAGCTCACATTCGCGCCTGACACTGTTGGGCTATGATCTCACCGCGACCCAGCATCTGGCAGTTCTCAGCGGTGTATTCTTTCTGACCATCGCGCTGAACGGAGTGGGAAAGTACCACCTCAACGTAATGAAAGGCCGGGTCGCTGAGCGATGCCTCAGGCGGATGCGCCTTTTGATCTATCAGAATTGGCGTAAACAGACCGACGGTCGACGAAGAAGTGAAATTGTGCAGGTATTGGGATCTGAAGTCGAGCCCATCGGAGGCTTCGCTGCAGACCTTGTTTCCCTGCCAATCACACAGGGCGGGACGATGATCACCATTCTGTTGTTTATGTTCGTTCAAGATCCGATCCTTGGTGCTGCAGCGCTGACGGTTCTGCCATTGCAGTTGCTTTTACTGCCCTATCTGCAGCGGATCGTGAACCGGCTGAGCCGAAAACGAATACACGAAATGCGTAAGCTGTCTTTGCACCTAACTAGTCAGATTGACCCTGAACAAGATCACGCCCGAACTATATTGCAGACCACCGCATCGCTTCGGCAACTGGAAGCGATCCGCCGGAAAATTCACCGCGTGAAATTCTTTGCCAAGGCATTGAGCAACTTCCTGACATCTCTAACTCCATTCCTGTTTTATTCGCTCGGCGGGTATTTCGTCATACAGGAGCGGATTTCCTTGGGGGCCTTGATCGCGGTGCTGTCCGCGCACAAGGAGTTTTCGGCTCCACTTAAGGAGTTGTTCAGGTTCTATCAGCAATTTGAAGACACGCGGATACGCTACAACGAAGTCTTTAGATTTTTGGATCACCCGCTTCAAAGTCAGCGACTTAACATTTGATTGGCCATAGTGTGTTCAACCTCTTTCCAATATTCGAAGTGCTTCCTACGCGGTAAGAACTGCTAGGCTCTGGATCTATTAGTTTGGTTGCGACCGTCTCGGCTGCGTGTTACAGGCGCCCTGATCAACAGCCTTCCATCGGTTGATTGGCTGCCGGGAGATCACGTCTGTGATGCCGACGGGTTCCGAGAGGCCCTGACAGACGGGAGACGAAGCCCTGCATCCTAGATCAGAAATCACGCGGCAAACCTGTCCAGTACGACATGCGACGCTACAAACGACGCAACAGGATCAATATCCTGTTTGGACGCCAGAGGGGCCGACGGCGTGTCGCTACCCGTTATGACAGGTGCCCAAAGTCTTTTTCTCGGATATCGCTCCTGCGGCTGCGTCCTAATCTGGCTGTGAACCAATGAGTTTCGAACCCAGTTGCCTTAAGATTGGACAGTCGGGGCGATGGTCACCGGCGCATTCATCAATCAGATGAGACAGTGTTGCATGCATGGCCTTCAGGTCCGCGATCTTGGCATCTATCTCTTTTAGGTTCTGTTTGGCGATATCCTTCACGTCCGCGCTTGCGCGTTCTTTGTCCTCGTACAACGCCAGTAGTGAACGGCAATCCTCAATGGTAAAGCCCAATGAGCGGGCCCGCCCGATGAAGGCCAGTTTGTGCAATTCCTTTTCATCGAAATGGCGATACCCGTTCAGGCTGCGCCTGGGTTTGATGAATCCGATATCCTCGTAATAGCGGATGGTTTTGGCAGGCAGACCCGAACGTTCTGCTACATCTCCGATATTCACAGCGGTTCTCCTATTCTATTCAGCAGGCGCTGATCGCAGCGCCTGCTCTTCATTCTGCGAGATCTGTTCTCGCCCAACTTTGATCGGCTTAACCCAGCGCAACCGCAGCGCGTTGGTCAGGACAAATACACTGGACAGCGCCATGGCACCTGCAGCCAGAACCGGCGACAGCAACGGGCCGCCAAACGGATAGAGCACCCCCGCTGCAACCGGTATGAGTAGCGTGTTGTAGCTGAACGCCCAGAACAGGTTTTGGCGGATGTTACGCATGGTGCGCTGACTAACATCGAAGGCGTTGACCACGCCTGTCAGGTCGCCTGACATCAGAACGACGTCAGCCGCCTCGATGGCGATGTCAGTGCCTGTCCCGATCGCAATTCCTACGTCAGCCGCCGCCAGCGCGGGTGCATCGTTGATGCCATCACCCACAAACGCCAGTTTTCCGCCATTTGAACGCAAATCCTGCAACGCGGATACTTTACCCTCGGGCAGAACCTCGGCCACGACATGATCGATGCCAAGCTGCGCCGCGATGGATTTGGCTGTAGCGGTATTGTCGCCGGTAATCATCGCTACTTTCAGCCCCAGTCCGTGCAAAGCTTCAATTGCGTCTGGCGTGGTGGTCTTGATTGGGTCCGCCACAGCGATTACGGCCGCGATAACCCCGTCTACGGCAGCATAAAGTGGAGTCTTTCCGTTGATTGCCAGTTCAGCGCCCCGATCAGACAGCGCGCCCATTTCAACCCCTTCGCGACTCATCAGGCGGTCGGCCCCGATCAAGATTGTATGGCCTTCGACTGAAGCGCTTACCCCGTAACCGGTGATCGACGTGAAGTCTTCTGGCTTCGAAAGCTCCAGACCACGGGTTTCAGCCGCGCGCACGATGGCCGTGGCGATCGGATGTTCGGATGTGACCTCAACGGCAGCCACAAGGCGCAGAACCTCATCCTCGGCCAATCCTTCGGCCACAATAAGGTCGGTCAGCTCCGGACGCCCTTCGGTCAAGGTCCCCGTCTTGTCCACTGCAACAACGGTGGTTTCCTGCAGCATTTGCAAGGCGTCGCCCTTTCGGAAAAGGACACCCATCTCGGCCGCGCGGCCGGTGCCGACCATGATTGAGGTGGGTGTGGCCAACCCCATGGCGCAGGGGCAAGCAATGATCAGTACCGCAACCCCGGCTACCAACGCCAAGCTGAGCGCGGGATCGGGTCCGAACAACATCCAAACCAGCACAGTCATTACGGCCACAGCGATCACTACAGGCACGAACCACAGCGTGATACGGTCAACCAAGCCTTGAATCGGAAGCTTGGCACCCTGTGCTTGTTCGACCATTTGAATGATCTGGGCCAACATAGTGTCTGCGCCGATCTTTTCAGCCCGGTACGTCAATGCGCCCGTGCCATTGACTGTTCCGCCGACCACAGTTGCGCCCTCGGTCTTTTCGGCAGGAACCGGCTCGCCGGTGATCATGCTTTCATCGACATATGACGCGCCGGTCACTACGGCACCATCCACCGCAATCTTTTCGCCCGGTCGAACGTGCACAAGATCTCCTACAACGATCTGCTCAATTGGAAGCTCGACAACCGTTCCGTCGCGCTCAACTCGCGCTGTTTTTGCCTGCAGACCGACCAGTTTTCGGATCGCTTCACCCGTTCGGCCCTTGGCGCGCGCCTCAAGGAACCGCCCAAGCAATATGAGAACCACGATCACCGCTGCGGCCTCGTAGTAGACGTTTGCGGTTCCGGCCGGAAGAATACCCGGTGCAAAAGTCGAGATAAGCGAGAACCCATAGGCCGCCGAAGTGCCCAGAGCCACCAGAGAGTTCATGTCTGGCGCGCCTTTGACCAAGGAAGGGAATCCCTTGGTATAGAACTGCAATCCTGGCCCAAAAAGAACGATCGTGGTTAGAAGGAATTGCAGGTAATAGCTGTTCTGGATGCCGATCGTGCTCGTTATCAGGTGGTGCATGCCCGGAATAACATGCGAGCCCATTTCAAGGACGAAAACCGGCAAAGCGAGCAAAGCGGCAAAGCTTGTTCGCCGCGCCAAATGGCTGATCTCTGCCGCCTTACGGTCTTGTGGTTCGGTCTGCGTCGCGGATCGCAGGCTCGCCGGATAGCCAGCAGATGCTGCAAGCGCCGCGATGGCTTCGGGTGTTGTGACTCCCTCGGCATAACGTACTGTTGCACTTTCGGTGGCCAAATTAACCGACGCGGACAATACGCCGTCGTTGGCCTCCAAGGCCCGTTCAACGCGTCCTACACAAGATGCGCAGGACATGTTCTGAATATCCAGCGTTACCTCTTCCGTCCGTGCCGGATATCCGGCGCTGTTTAACGCATCAGCAATGGCCGCTTTATCGGCTGGATCGCGGAAATCGACCTGAACGCTTTCGCTGGCGAGATTAACCGAAGCGGCATCTACCCCTGGCACATCTTTCAACGCGCGCTCGACGCGCCCTACGCAAGAGGCACAGCTCATACCCTGAACCTGGAACCGCGCATGTGAAATTTCAGTCATATTGTCACCACAAATGTTCTGCTGACGGGCAACATAAGGGTTCCAGCAAGTGGAAGGTCAAGGGATGGGGTTGACTTTCTTTTCCACTAATTTTGGCGATCCAATTTTCACGACTTGACCTTCCTGTGCTGGAATACTTTAGCCGGGACAACGGAAAACAGGAGCAAACATCCATGACGACCCTAAATATCCCGGATATGAGCTGCGGGCACTGCAAGTCAGCTATCGAAAAAGCCGTTGCCACGGTGGATTCCTTCGCACAGTTGGACTTTGACATGGAAAACCGCAGGGTACGTGTCTTAAGCGCCAATCCACTTGATCATATCCTTGCTGCTCTGAAGTCCGAGGGATACGAAGCCACGGTCGCATGAGAAACTTAGGGGCGCACATTCAGTCGCCCCTTGGTTTTATCTTGCGTCTCTGACTGCCTCGATTAGCCGGGTCATTTCATCTTCGGCGATCAGCCCCGGGGCAAGAGCATCTCCAATCACAAACGAGGGGGTGCCACTGAAGCCAAGCTGTCGGGCCAATTCCATGGACACCTGAATATGTGCGTCGACTTCCGGCGCCTCCATATCTGCGCGCAATTGATCCTCGTCCAGGCCGAGTTCACGGACAACTTTCAGGACACTGGCCTCAGTGGCACGACCGTCCAGAGCCATAAGCGCCCAATGAAATTCTTCATATTTTCCCTGATTACGTGAGGCAAGCGCGGCGCGTGCCGCGAAGTCGGAACCTTCTCCGAGTATGGGCCATTCTCGATAGACAACTCGTACATCGGAATCGCCTGCGATTACGTTTTTCACAACCGGGGCAGCGCGTTTGCAATATGGGCAGTTATAGTCAAAAAACTCGACCACGGTTACATCGCCTTTCGGGTTTCCGATGACAGGCGCATTCGGATCCTGTTCCAGCAATTCACGCTGATTTTCCAAGACGCTTCCAATTGCTTCGGCTTTTGCCTGATTCTCGCGCTGTTGAAGCAGTTGAATCGCCTGCATGATGATCTCAGGGTTTTCCAAAATGGCTTCCAGAGCCAGCCGTTTCACATCGGAGTCAGACAGCTCGTCGGCGCGTGCTATAGGAACGCCAATCGACATGGCGATGGCGATTAAGCCTGCAAATATTCGTTTCACATCAGTTTCCTTCCGTTTGTTCTGCCTCGGTGCGCTGCTCTTGCAGCTTGCGTTCCCGATCCGGCCAACTCTCCTTGATGAAGGCAAGGATGTCCCAGATTTCCTGATCCGACAGAGTGTCCTCGAAACCTGGCATACCGCTTTTGACATCAGAGACGCCCATCTGTTTTAGTGTTTGGTCCCCGCCAAGCTTTGTATAATCGAACAACAGCTTGTCGCTGTGATGCCAAGTGTGCCCTGTTCGGTCATGCGGGGGTGCCCGTAGTACGCCATCTGCACCGGGTGTCTGCCAATCTGGTTGACCCTCCAAATCTGCCCCGTGGCATGACGCGCAGTTTTCGGCATACAAAAATACACCACGTGCCGAATCCGCCGATGAACTGTTCTGCGCACGCCCACCCAAGCCCCAGCCAGCGACCGCGACAATGATCACCACAGCAGCCAGTGACAGCCAATTCGCCGCGCTCTTGTTCATCACGCCACGCTCAGCCAGGTCTTCATACCAGCGGCCTGATGCGACAGCATGTGGCAATGAAACAGCCAGTCCCCCGGGTTATCCGCAACGAACGCAATCTCCCGCGTTTCCATCCGGTCAACCAGGATTGTGTCCCGCAGCGGCCCCAGGCTGCCGTTCGGCAGAACTTCCTGAAAGTGCGTCCCGTGCAAGTGCATGGCGTGCGCAAAGACAGTGTCGTTCTGCATCTGAATACGGACTATGTCGCCACGCGAAACGGAAGCGAGCGGGTCTTCGGGTAACCCTGCGACTCCGTTGAATGTCCAGATCTGTCCTTCCTGAACCAACTCATTAGCGCTCATGACTTGGCCGTTGTAAGTACCTTGACGCAGTCCGCCCATCGCCCCGCCTTCCATCACCAATGGAACCTTTAAGGCGTCAGAAACATCTTCAAGAAAAGAAACAGGGTTGGGTGGCAGAGCTTCAATCTCACCGCGGCTGGCAGATGTACCGCTTCCCGAAACCGGGATCTCAGCGATAACAAATGATTCATCGCGTTCGTGAAGAGTTATTTGAACGGCTTCGTTCGATTCCGCTGTGACGTCGACGATCAAGTCTGCTCGCTGTGCAGGTCCGAAAACAAGTGTTTCGAAATCTTCTGGCTGCCTTACAGGCATTCCATCATAAGCGACCAGTTTCCCGTTTGCGCCACCTACTGACACATACATGATCCGATCAGTTGCCACGTTGACCATTCGAATTCGCAATCGCTGGTTCGTCAAAACTTCGGTCATTGGCGATATGCGCGCGTGAACGTAGTTTCCCATCCGACCTGCATGGGTCCAATCATGCATTGCACCAAAATCATCAACTATTTGAGCGTCCTTAGACAACCGCCAGTCATCCAGAAGGATCGTAATGTCATGATCCGTGTCCGGCGGGTCCGTTTCGTCGACGATGAACGCGCCGTAAAGGCCCCTGGCCACTTGTTCCGTTGACTGGTTGTGAGAGTGATACCAGAAGGTCCCCGCGTCCTTCAGAGGCAAGTCATACTGAAATTCGCCGCCGGTTGGTACAGCCTCCTGCGTAAGGCCCGGCACCCCGTCCATATTGTTTGGAACCCGCAATCCGTGCCAATGGATTGCTGTAGGCTGAGGTAGCGAGTTCAGGAGTGTCCGGCGAACCGTTTCGCCTTGCCGGGCACGAATTTCAGGGCCCGGAACACCGCCATCATATCCCCATATCTCGGTTTCAGGATAGCTGTCGGGGGCAATACGTGCCAATCCTGAACGCGCCTCGATTATTCGAGGGGCGGTAGCCGCCCTCCCGAAAGTCGGCATTGCGATTAGTGCCGACGTGCCTGCAACGAATTGCCTGCGATTGAGCTTCATGAGGACTTCCCTCCAAAGAAAATTTGATCTCTCACTCGATTACCCCCCGTCGTGCACATCCAGCAGATAGGTCGCCATTGCCTTCCGGTCTTCGTCTGTCAGAAAGCTGGTGCCATAGTTTACGACCTCTCCCATGGCGCCGCCGAAGACATCGCCATCAGGCATTACGCCGGTGCGCAACGCGTAGGCCAAATCATCTACCGTCCAACCACGCTTTTGCAGGGTTTCAAAGTCGATGGCCGGTGCCGTGTCACCGCCCGGCAGAGAGTCACTTCCCTTGAAGTGTTCCGTGTCCGAATTTCTTGCGCCAGCCAGGTTCCTCCCGGTGTGGCAGGCCGCACAATGCGTGGCACCTTCGACCAGTAGCCGGCCCCGGTTCCACACTTCGTCATTGCCCGGCACGGGATCAGTGCGGGGTGGTTCCAGAAAAGCCGCGCGCCACAGCTTCAGGCCCCATCTCTGATTGAAGGGGAACGCCATTTCCTGCTCTTTTGACGGTTCCGCTACCGGTGCAACCGTTTGCCAGGCGGCCCAGAGATCGGCGATATCCTGATCCGTGAAATTGGCATAGAACGGATAAGGAAAGGCCGGGTAGTAGGGTTGTCCGCCGGGTGACACGCCTTGACGCACAGCGCGGGCAAATTCCTCGACCGTCCAATCACCGATCCCGTGGTTAGGATCTGTGGTCAGGTTCGGTGAATAGAGCGTGCCGAACGGGGTATCCAACTCCACCCCACCGGCCAATGGCGCGCCCCCTTTGGCAAAATCTGTGTGGCAAGCGATACAGCCACTTGCCCTTGCCAGATAAGCCCCGCGGTTAACGTCACCCTGAATGTCGAGAGCTTGTAAGGGCTGGCCAATTGGCCAAGCCATCACGGCAACAAGTCCCGCTGACGCCGTTACGGCGGCAGCAAGGCCCAATCGGAATATCGGTCTCATGACGCATTCCTATTCCGACCGAAATTGCGTGTGACACGCCGAGCAAGTCTGGCTCAGCATCATGAACACACCATCTGCTGGCATTTCAGACAGTTGTGTCTGATCTGGACTGCCACCCATCATAGAACCGCCACCCATCATGGATGCGCCGCCCATCATGCCCGAACCTTGCCCCGACCCGGACATCATCAACCCGTTGTCCGCCGCAAGCACGAGGCCTTCAGAGTAGGTTTCCAACTGGCTGGCCAATTCAGCAAAGGAACCCCAATCCTG
Source organism: Ruegeria sp. HKCCD4315 (assembly GCF_013112245.1). NCBI lineage: Bacteria > Pseudomonadati > Pseudomonadota > Alphaproteobacteria > Rhodobacterales > Roseobacteraceae > Ruegeria > Ruegeria sp. HKCCD4315. The sequence continues at coordinate 110,341 of NZ_WVRN01000003.1, forward strand.
CCAGATCTCCGGTTTGGCCTCCGAGGGTTTGCCATCAGATCCTTCTGGAAACAGCTTTGTCATGCTTTCACCAGCATGACGCCCAATTATCTCGGCTTCGCTTTGTACCGTTTGCGCATTGTAGGGCGTTTTCCCCTGCATCATCGGCGTAAGGATCTTCATGCTGTCCTTCATCGCGGACATACCATCCATGCGTTCTTTGACGATGCCGGTTGCGCCACCATGCGCCAGGGCGGCGGCTGCGAACAGAGAAACCAGGGCAACGCCTGTGGTCATTTTTAGAATGTTCATTGTTTTGTCCTTGTCGTCTGCTTCGACGCGCCCAGGTTGAGCGCAATTCGACTGGTCAGATCAGGACACGCGGCGGTGGTGGGTCAAACGCCGCGATACCGAGCACCCGGTATTGGGCTCGAGGGATCGAGTATCTTTGTTCAGTATCTTGGGGGCCAGGCGGTGGTGGACCCATCGAAAATAGACCAACAGCGTTGCAAATCGTTCCGCCATGACAATGTCCGGGATGACCCTGCTTGACATGCTCAACGTCCGCTGACTCCGTTTGGTCAATCACGTGCTGTGATCCACTGCCATGTGCATGAGCAGAATCGGCCGTCACAAGCAGCCCGCCAATGGTCAGCACCATTGACAGTATGATGTAACGAATTGCACTGCCCATTCGGCTCGTCACCTTCAGAAAATCCCGTTTTCCTGCTGCAGCTCTCTGATATACGCCACGATGCCCTTCACATCCGCACGGGTCAAGCCATCGACCGGCGGCATATTACCAAACTTCCAATGGTGTGCCCGAACTCCATTCTGGACTGCCACATAAAATGACTCGTCCGAATGGTGGCTTGGTTCATAGATTTTATGCACCAAAGGTGGTGCAAGGCCTTCCAGACCTGTTGCATTCGCGCCATGGCACGCCGAGCATTTGGCGTCGAATGCCACTTTGCCGACGGCCGCAAATTCGCTTAGCTGGTCCGGCAGATTGACGTTTTCGATTGGGTCTCCTGGCTCCAGTGCTGACGTATCGGGTGGCGTCATCGAGTGACCTGTTGGTTGCTGATTTAAGTTGTAGACTAAAGCTGCGGCGCCTGCGATCACTACTCCGCCTATCAAGAGTGTAAGTTTATCCATCTCTGTTCTTCACATGATTGTCAGTTCTTAGGTTCAACGCGCGCAAAAAAATCCGCCTGACCAAGGTCAGATCAGTTTTACCTGAGTGCCCACAGTGGCCAGTTCGAACAATTCCGCAATCTGCTCGTTGTATAAACCAATGCAGCCGTTGGAGGATCTTCTCCCGATCTTGCGCGTGTCGTTGGTGCCGTGGATACGGTAGTATTGCCAGCTCAAATAGAGCGCATGTGTCCCCAGAGGGTTCTCAGGACCCGGGCCTACATAGTCAGGCCATGCTGGATTGCGCTCTTTCATTGCCGGCGTTGGTCGCCAAGATGGCCCTTCGACCTTGCGAATAACTGTGGTGTAGCCCAGCCTTGTAAGGTCTTCCGTGAGCGGTACGCTGGTTGGATACATCCGATAGACGCTTTCGTCTTCTGACCAATATTGCAGGACCTTGGACTGTGTATCAGACAGGATTACCCCGTTTTTCAAGGTATCAAAGTGGTCCTGCCATTTAGCAACGCGGAATGAGGAAACATTGCGGCGCGTCCCCTCAGTTGCCGTTGATTGGGCCCAAACGGCCGGTGCTGGAAAAAGCGCCGTCGCAGCAAACGCGGCAATCACTCCACGTCGCGTAACAACCTTTCCTTCTTTGCTCCGTTTCATGCCTGCCATCCCAAAGTTTATTCTTTTTTTCCGACTCAAATAACTCGTATGCCCGGTTCCCGCGCTGGAAGGTCAACACGCAAATGACATTTCATATGGGATGACTCGTCTGAATTGTCGTTGCCGTTGGCGCAGGGATATTTCCTTAGAAGGCGGACCCAAATCATCAAGTCATTGTGGAAAAGCAATTTTTCTTGGACGTAATTCCAGGCTGCTATCAGCAAAACCTGACTTTCTTGAATCAACCGAGCACAAAAAAGCAACGCTAACAATTGCTTAGTTCTTGGAGAATTGATGTGATCACCCACCGATGCGAGGGTATCAGGTACTACAAATGACAAACACAGTGGACTAAACACCATGTGCTTCAAGAAAGCTTTCCAAGCACTGGCCGCACTTATGCTCGTCGGCGCCTGCACCGAAACAACGTCGATATCTGCAGAAAGCGAGCCCGGAACGCTTTCCCGAGTTCCTGACGCCGTTGCCCAGATCGCTGCTCCGGGCCAGGACCTGAACGCCGTTAAAATCATGCCTGAGGACGGTTGCTATTGGTATCGCTACGTGGGGCCGGTTGAAACAACCTACCTGCCACTCAGGACTATTGAAGGGCGCCCAATCTGTACGCGCGCCTGACAAGCGCCTATCAGCTGGTCGCGGTCAGAAGGCGCTCGGGAGGGTAGAGATGAGCCGTGGACCCTGGCCTGACACGATCATAAAGCCCGATGATATGTGGCATCGCCATCCTTACGCAGCCAGAACTTGCGCGACCTCCGATAGATCTTGGATAAGGCGTTCCGTGAATTCGCAGGTATGTGTCGCGACCACCTTCGAACAGATAAAACGCCCTTGATCCCAATGGGTTTGTCGGCCCACCGGGCACACCATCTGCGAATTGCGCATATTCATCAGGGTCGCGTTCAATCATTTCGGCGGTAGGAGTCCAACGCGGCCATTTGGCCTTTCGCTTGATTGTGTAGACACCGGGCTCGTAAAGATTGCCTCGGGCAATGGCTACGCCGTAACGCATTGCTGTGCCACCGTCTTCGATGAAATACAGATATCGTGCCACCGCGTCGACATGAATGTCACCCGGAATAAGTGGTCGATTGGTTTGCACACGTTGAGGCAGGAAACGTGGGTGTAACCCCCAGGGATTGGATGTTGCGGGATCAAAATTGGCTGGCGTTACTTGCGCATCCCACTCCGACCATTGCGAGGCCGCCGCCGACGTCACTCCAAAAACTGGCTGAGAGAAAATGGCAAGTGAAGTCGCAACAAAGTGTCGTCTGGTCAGCATTGATAGCGCTCCTGTAACTTGGTTTGGTATCCGGAACCGTGGAGATGGACAAAGACAATCATCCGAACAATCCGTTATGTCCATTCAATTGTTCGTTCGAAACGACTGGCGTCCTAAGCGTTAGCATTTAAGACACAGGCGGAATCGGGTTACTGAGTCATCATGCGCCGACTTTGTTGCAACAAAGCAAATCAGATTCCAAGGTTTGCGAACCTTCATCAATCAACAGCACTGAAATCACTTTGGGTGATCGACGGGAAACGGACTGGCTGGCAAGGTAGATGTAATGGAGAGATTTTTCGCAATCGACATGCCGTTTTGGCAGTTTGCACGGAACACGCTGATCGTCAGCTGTCTTGCGCTGGTGCCATTGTTGCTGGCTTTCATACTGCGTACGCCGGGCTTTGCGACGCACCTTCTGAACGGCGGTCCCGCGTTTGTCCGGTTTTTTCGCCAGGTGGTGACAAATGGGCTGCCCGTCGTGTTTGCCGTGAACTATCTCAGCTTTTTTCTATTCGCCTTTGGGGTCAGGGCGCGGGGCAGGGGGGCCGTCCCGGCCCGGTATCTGCTAATTGACCTGCTGCTACGGGCCGTCCTGTTCATCGTGCTGCATGCGCTGATCTACGCGCTTTCGGCGGACTGGTTCGGGTCTTTCGGCGGTGATCCCGTAGTGGCGTTGCGGGTAGTCGGTCCGACGCTGGTACGCTCCGCCTACTTCGAGAACATCTCAGGCGTTTACCTGTACGCCACGCTGGTCGGAGCGCTGCCGCTATACCTATCCGTCGTTCAGAGCCAGATCGCCCACGGTACTGGATTTGCAGCCCAACTGGCACGTCGCGTACCTGGGCGCGGCGGACCTGTGGTATTGGCCCTGCTACTGATGGCGGTGTCAGTGGTCGTTCTGACCACCGCGGCGGCGCTGATTGTCCGTTTACAGTCGGTTTGGGGCTGAAGGGTCAGAACGCCCTGCGTATCGCGAAGGAGACTGCGTAATCGCGTTCAAGCTGGGGCCCATCCAGATCTTGATACACCGGGATCACGCCCTCGATACCCAGGCGCGTGCCCGCCAAAACGCCCGACCCCGGCACAAGGTAATTCACTCCGATTCCGATACTCAGAAACTGGCCGCCGCGCAGGGTGGGATCAGCGGTGGGCACCATGCCTGGGTTCAGGCGCGCATCCGACCCGTCAATGTTTTCCACGATGTCGCCGACCACCCGCAACTAGGAGCTGAACTGGTCATTCCAGCGCCGCGCACCCCAAACTGTTGCTGAATAGACGTCACCCAAGGTGTAACCGGCATCATTCTCACCCATCCGGATCATGGCGGCCAGCTGGGCGCCCCACGACCAATCTGCGTTCTGGCCCGTATAGGTGATGCCCGGCAGCAGGTCGTAGGTGCCGGACCCCAGTTGCATAGGGTAGGGCAGCAGCTGGTCCGGCCCGGCCGGCGTAGTGTCGGTCTCGTCTATCGATCCGGTCGGCAAGCTGAGGCCAAGAGACAGTTCCAGAACCTGCCCGTCGGATTTGTAGACATCATACCCGCCGATGATCTTCAGGTCACCGAACCCCTGCGCCCTGGTCTTGAAAGTCTGCCCCATGCGGGTCTGATGTTTCATCGACTTGTTGGTATAGGGCAGCATCGCCATGACCGAGATGTCATCGGTCACGCCATACATCAGGCCGATCATCGCCATGTTCATGCTCATGCTGAGCGGCGCGATCATATATTGCGACAGCACGTCCGAAGTAGACAGCGACTGCGTTCCCGAGCGGTTTCCGTCCATCTCCATGTTCATAAACGAGAATACCGGCATCAACACGCCCTCGGGCGGGTGCATGCCTCCGACGACACCCGTGGGTGGCGACGCGTCAGGGCGCATCATTGCCGACATGTTGCCCATTCCAGCCATTCCAGCAGAGGCTTTCGGGTCCATCGCCATGCTGTCAGTCGGCTGTGTCACCGTTTGAGCCATGACGGGCGACGCCAGGCCCAGACCCCCGGCCATCAAAGCGGCCCGAACGAATTTCCAACGGTGAATTTTTGCTGTTTGGTTTCTCACCATCCTATCCTCACTCGGTTGTCCATTTCGCGCTCCGTGACAAGCGACGTGTTGGAAAAATGGGGGATTCCCACGCTGGAAGGTCAAGGCCACCGGTTCGTAAATCCGCCAGCCAAGGCGCACGCGTCTGGTTGGGGTGCGGCAAAAATGTCCTTGACTCTCCAGCGCTGGATTGTCGGACAAGGCCGCGAAACCGGAAACCCGGAGGGTTTGGAATGATACCGGAAATCGGGCAGTTTGCCTTGGCGCTCGCCCTGGCCGTGTCCTTGGTGCAAAGCGTATTACCTTTGATTGGAGCAGCGCGGAACAATGTCATGTGGATGCGATCGGCATCTGCGACCTCGATCCTGCAGACAGCGCTGGTTGCTATCGCCTTCGCCGCTCTGATGTGGTCCTTCGTGGTCAGCGATTTCACTGTGCTAAATGTGGCCAGCAATTCTCATTCGCTGAAACCGATGCTTTTCAAGGTGGCTGCGACCTGGGGTAGCCACGAAGGGTCGCTGCTGTTGTGGATTCTGATATTGGTGATTTTCGGGCTGGGTGTGTCTTTGTTGGCTCGGAACATCCCGCTGAAACTCAAGGCGCGCACACTGGCAGTGCAGGCCTGGATCAGCGCGGGGTTCCTGTCATTCATGCTGTTCACCTCGAACCCGTTCGACCGGGTGTTTCCGGCACCGCTGGATGGTCAGGATTTAAATCCGCTATTGCAGGATGTCGGCCTGGCTATGCACCCGCCGTTCCTATACCTGGGTTACGTCGGCTTCTCGATCGTATTTTCTTTCGCCGTGGCTGCCCTGATTGAGGGGCGGGTCGATCCGGCATGGGCGCGTTGGGTCCGACCCTGGACATTGGCGGCGTGGGTGTTTCTGACACTTGGTATCGTACTGGGCAGCTGGTGGGCCTATTACGAACTGGGTTGGGGCGGCTGGTGGTTCTGGGATCCGGTCGAGAATGTCTCGTTTATGCCCTGGCTTGCTGGCACAGCGCTGTTCCATTCGGCCATCGTGACAGAAAAGCGCGGCAGCTTCAAAAGTTGGACGATCCTGCTGGCCGTTTTGACCTTCTCGTTGTCCTTGTTGGGGACATTCATTGTCCGCTCAGGCTTGCTTACATCGGTCCACGCGTTTTCGGTCGATCCCGAACGCGGCATTTACATCTTGGCACTGTTGGCTGTCGCGATCGGTGGTTCATTGACGCTGTTTGCCATACGCGCACCGGAGATGGAGGGCGGCGGTCTTTTTGCCCCGATCAGCCGCGAGGCCGGTTTGCTTATTAACAACCTGCTGCTGGCCACCGCAACGGCGACGGTTCTATTCGGTACGCTTTATCCGCTTTTGCTTGAGGCTGTGACAGGTGAAAAGATTTCGGTTGGACCACCTTATTACAACGCCAGTTTCGTGCCGATCATGCTGGTTCTGGTCGTTGTAATGGGGATTGGGCCGCTGTTGTCATGGAAGCGGGCGGATTTGCGCGGTGTTCTGGGCCGGCTTAAATGGGTGGCCGGGGTTAGCCTGCTCGTGGCGTTGCTTGTGTGGTATCTGGATACCGGCGGCCCAGCCTTGGCGGTACTGTCGATCGGCCTTGCGGTTTGGTTGCTGGGCGCTGTGCTGACAGAGTGGGCCAGCCGAATAAAGCTGGGTGAGGCACCGCTGGCCGAGTCCCTGCGTCGGGCCCGCAACCTACCGCGTTCGCATTACGGCATGGTCGTGGCCCATGCGGGGTTGGCGGTCTGTATGATCGGCTTTATCGGGTCCAGCGCTTGGAAATCCGAGGTCGTGACTTTTGCCGAGCCCGGAACACAGATCGAGATAGCAGGGTTCGACGTGCGTTTTGACGGTGTGGAACAGCTTCGCGGTCCGAACTATCTGTCTCGCACGGCCACACTGAAGGTATTTCGCGATGGCGCTTATGTCACCACGCTTCAACCCGAGCGCAGGGCCTATCTCGTGGCGGGTACCAGTACGACCGAGTCGGCAATTCGAACGACGTTGGCAGGGGACCTTTACGCCTCGATATCGGAACCGGCGGCGGAATCAGAACAGAGCAAATGGACTCTGCGTATCCTGTATGAGCCATTGGTGGTCTGGATCTGGATAGGTTCAGGATTGTTAGCATTTGGTGGTGTCTTGTCACTCTCCGATCGGCGTCTACGCGTCGGTGCACCACGAAAACGGACTGGGCAGGGCTCCGTTCCGGTGGCGGCGGAGTAGGGCAATGAAACGTCTATTTGCACTGTTCCCAATTACGATTGCCGGCATCCTGGGTGCCTTTCTGCTATGGGGATTGAATCCCGATCGCGATCCAAACGAAATCCCGTCTGTTTTGATCTCTCAGCCGGTGCCTGAGTTCGACTTGCCGCCGGTCGATGGGCTGGATACCCACGGGCTGTCCAGTACCGATCTGGTGGAAAATGACGGGTCAGCTCCGATCGTGGTCAACGTGTTTGCGTCCTGGTGCGTGCCCTGCCGGGCCGAACATGCGGTGCTAACGCGTATGGTGCGCGATGAGGGCATTCGCCTGATGGGCATTAACTACAAAGACAAGCCGCAGGACGCGCGGAAATGGCTCGACGATCTGGGCAACCCTTATGAGCGCATCGGTTCCGACCTGGACGGCCGAGCCGGGATCGAATGGGGGATTTCCGGCGTGCCAGAGACCTTTGTGATTGATGGCGCGGGCAAGGTCGTATTCCGTTTTGTTGGCCCGGTGCTGGGCGACGAGGCAATTTCAAAGATGCGCACCGCGCTGGATCAGGCGCGGGCGGCCGGAGGAGAGGCGTCATGATACGTCGCATTGTAATTACCGCAGTCACTCTGGCGATGCTGGTGTCGCAGCCGGCATTCGCGGTTGAGCCCGACGAGATACTTGCAGATCCGGTTCTGGAAGAACGGGCCCGGGCGATTTCAAAACAGGTGCGCTGCGTGGTGTGCCAGAACCAAGACATCGACAGTTCTAACGCCGGGGTGGCGCGCGACCTTCGTCTGCTTGTGCGCGAACGGCTGGTGGCAGGTGACTCGGACCAGCAGGTTATGGATTTTCTGGTTGCGCGTTATGGCGACTATGTTCTGTTCAACCCGCCGTGGAAGCCATCAACTTACATACTGTGGGTTGCGCCTATCGTCATCCTGGGGCTGGGTGGTATCGCGACTGCAGCGGTATTGACCCAGAATGCGCGCCGATATCGGAAGTCGCGAAATCAAGAGACGGCACACGGCGCGAGCGAAGAACGGAATTCCGAAAACCATTCACTCACGGAGCCGCACGCATGATCTGGATTATCTTTTCATTCATGGCCGTGGCGGTGTTTCTGACGCTCGCCCTCTCCGGTATGGGGCGCAAGACCTCGGACTTGTCGAGACACGAAAGCGCCTCTGCCATCTTTTCCGACCAGATCGGCGAAGTAGAGAAGGACCTGGAACGAGGAATTATCTCGGCCGAAGAAGCCAAGGCCGCCAGAGCCGAGATAGAACGTCGCCTGAAGGCGATTGACCGGCAATCGGACGACAAAGCGATGATGGGCCATTCCGGGCGTGCGCTGATTTTACTTGCCGCGCTGGTAGTTCCAGCGCTCGGAGCCGGTCTTTATTGGCAACTGGGTAGTCCCTACATCCCCAGCCAGCCATTTGCCCAACGCGAGGGGGAGCAGGCCGAAGCCCGTGAAATCGCCGACCTTGCCGTGCGCCTGAAGTCGCGGCTCGAGGCGGATGAAACCGGCGGGCCAACCGAGGGATGGGTGTTGTTGGCTCAGACCTATATGCGTATGGGACGCTTTGGAGATGCCGCAGACGCGTTCGAGGGGTTGCTGGACCGACCCAATGCGAATTCAGCGCTGGTGTCGCAATATGGCGAGGCGTTGGTCTATGCCGATGACGGTGTCGTTACGCCCAAGGCCGATCGGGCGTTTGAACGAGCCTTGGAACTGGACCCATCGAACCCAGCAGCGACATTCTACAAAGCCGTTGGTCTGGAGCAGGCTGGATCGCCTGAAAAGGCCTATGATCTACTGAAGACGCGGATCGACGCCGAAGAGGAGTTCCGGCCATGGATGGAGAGTTTTGTGGCCCAGCTTAACCGCATCGCCCCGTCGATAGGACGGGCGCCGGTGGATCTGGCGACTTTTGCCCCTTCCATGCCCGGCCCAACTGCCGATCAGGTGGCGACGGCCGAGGAGATGTCCGACGAAGATCGGCAGGCCTTCATCCGCTCGATGGTCGAACGGCTGGCGAGCCGGATGCAGGAAAACCCAGGGGATCTGGACGGCTGGATGCGGCTGGGCAACGCCTATTCGGTGCTGGGCGAGACCGACGGCGCCCGGAACGCCTATGGCAGGGCAAGGGATCTGGCGGATGACCTGCCGCAGGAGGATCCGCGCAAGGTGGCAATCGACCGGGCATTGCGGGAACTGGGGGGGTGATTCCCGCAGCCTGGCGTGGGTCGGGCCGGCGCCGACTTCGCGCTCCGATGCCCAGTGAGCCATCTGGAAAATGCCGGTTTAGGCTTTCGCATGCCGATCTTTAGGAGGTTGAGGCCATGAAAGTTGAAACGTTTTCTGATCTAATTGTCTGGACGCGGGAAATGCATCATTGGCTCGCCGAATGTTTGGCCCACTGTTCGACACAGTCCGAGCAGGAGCTGGCCAGGATGTTGCTTACCTACCTCGCCGACCATGAGGCTGCTTTGGAGAAAATCGTCGATGGCTTCGTGAAACGAGCCGATCCCAAAGCGCTCAACACGTGGGTATATGACTATTTGGGCC
>NZ_WVRN01000004.1 GCF_013112245.1 Ruegeria sp. HKCCD4315
GGGCGACGAGATTCAGGCTCTGATACAGGCTGAACGGGTCTATACCCTGTCCACGGCGTCCGAGTTGATGCGGCTGTATCGGTGGGAGCCCAGAAGCTGGTTCATGAACCCCTACGGCTATTATCGCAGCGTCGAAAACCGGGCGGACGGGCCATATCCTGCGGATTGGTGGCAACAGGAACGGGACAAGGCCCGCGCGTTTCTGGACGATGGTACTGTACGCTTCAAGGCATCGCTCATGCGGCAGGTGGACAGGTTCCACGACGCAAAATTCCCCGAGCATACGCTGGGGTTGCAGTTGCGGGGCTCGGACAAGTTCGATTTTGGCGTCGGGCCCAACCTGTCCAGAAAGGTCGTCCCCGAAGAGTATTTCCCTTATATCAACCGCTATCTGGCCGAGCATCCGGACTGTGGCGGCATATTTGTGGCCACCGATCAGCGGCAGTGGCTCAAGGATCTGGAAAAGGCCTATCCGGACAAGATCATTTCCTATTCAGAAAAATCCCTCAGCGATACGGATGATAACCGCTTTCATGATGCCGACGAAAAGGCCGCGCGCGGGATCGAGGTTCTTGTGGATCTGTTGCTGCTGTCGCGGTGCCAGTACATCATAAAATGCCACGCGGCCGTCGGCGAGATGGCAGCAACCCTGAACCGGGATGTGGATTTCATCGACCTGAACTATCAGACGCAACCGATGCGGGCGCGCCGCAAGGCCCTGTCCGTTGTTGCCGTGCCTTGTATCAGGCTGCTCTGCGCGCTGTGGAAAATGCTGTCCGAGAACGGTCTGGCGCTGGAAAAGGTTGTCTCGGTTCAGGAAGACACAGTCATGGTGGGATCCCGCCCGCGCCCGCTGAACACGAAAGTGGCCGAGGGGGAAAAGGCCCCAAAGCCACCTCTGATGTCGGGGCGTTTCATTTCTGCGGGGTTTGATTGGGTGCTCCGGTCGTTGGCCGAAATGTGTTTCGACTATGAAAAGATCGACCGTCCAGGCTAGACCCTGCGGCGCGTAGGGCAGGGGGCGCACTGAAATAAAGAGAAACACCCGAAGTATCAGCGACTTAAGCGGCCTATGCTTCGGGTGTTTCGATGTTTTCAGAGACCAGGGTCCGGGGCCGTGCCCGGTTCAGCTGGCCTGTGCGCGGGCGATCTGCCGCCCTGGTTTCTCCAGTCCGCGTTCTGTCAGGGATTCCTCGAAATCCTGCGCCAGAGCCTCGCGGTCATGGCTGTCGAAATACCAGCGGATCGTACGGTCCAGCCCGTCCGAGAAGCTGACTTCGGGCTCCCAGTCTAACAGGGTCTTGGCCAGGCTGTTATCGGCCACCCGGTTGTATGGGCCGGTTGGTTTGCTCAGATCTCGCTTGATCTCGGCATCGCGGTTGGTGCGCTCAAGGATCATCTGTGCGGCCTGCAAAACGGATGTGCGTTCCATTGTGCCCAGGTTGATCGCGGTGCCGTCCTCGATCCGCTCAGCTGCGCGGATCGTGCCTTCGACGATATCCGATACATAGGTCCAGTTGCGGATCTGTTCTCCGGTACCCCAGACGATAAAGGGGTTCTGCTGCAGGAACGCCCGCCCGATCATTGCAACCACCGCGTGGTTAGCCGGGCAGCGTTCGCCATAGGCGGTGAAATAGCGCACCGAGGCGCATTTGAACCCATGCTCTTCGTGATAGGCCTTGAGCGACAGCTCTGCCATCAGCTTGGCCCAACCATAAAGGTCATCGGCCTCATAGGGCGGTTTCACCAGATCTTCGGTCAGATACAGGGTCTCGCTGGGGTCAGCCTGGATGCTGGTCGGATAGACACAGCCCGAGGACGCGAAGGTAAATTGTTCAACCCCGGCCTTGTGCGCCTCGCGGATCATGATGCTGTCCAGCGCCAGATTGGTCGAACAGGCCGCCTGGTGGGTGCTGATATAGCCGCGCCCGCCATGGGTGGCGGCCAGGTGAAACACGACATTCATGTCCGATACGGCCTTGGCGGCGGTTGTCGGGTCCAGCAGGTCAGCCTCGGCAAATTCCACCCGGCCGCTTTGCAGGACGTCGTCGATATTTTCGCGAATTCCGCTGGAAAGGTCGTCAACAACCCGGACATATGCGCCGCGCTTGACCAGGCTTTCCACAAGATGGGATCCGATAAAAGAACACCCGCCTGTCACGAGCACGTTCTTTGAAGACCAATCCATTTTTCAATCCTTTCAAACCAACTCAATCTGTACATTCGCCGCCCGCGCAATCCGATGGCCGCAGAAAACCGGGCCAGCTTGGGCAAACGCCGATAAAACAATGAACGCTCCACCGTTCCGATGAAAACTCTGACGGCAAAAATCCCGCCCGTCAACAACCCCGATTGACAGCTTTTGCTGCGTGTGCACGCTTTTGTTTCAGACGGCCGGGTCGTGTGGAATTTGCGATCGAATGGCCGCCGTCGGAAACCTGTTTGCCAGCAACGGAATGTCGATGAAACGAGAGTTCACCACCAGCGTGGCCTGGAGCACAGCAGCCAGCTGGGTGGAGCAAATTGCAGCAGCCCTTATTTTTCTGGTCATTGCCAAGCTGATCGGGGTGGAAAGCTTTGGCATTGTTTCGATGGCGTTTGCCTTCCTGTTTCTGGGTGAGTTTCTGGTCCGTGACACGATCGCTGAGGCCATCGTCGAGCGGCACAAAATTGAACCCGGACGGCTCGAGGCCACCTTTGCTGTTCTGATGGCCCTTTCCGTGGTGATCGTTCTTGTTTTGGTGGTAATCGCGCATATCGCGGCGATTGTTTACAAAGAGCCAATTGTCACCCCGCTGCTGATTGCGGCCAGCCCGACCGTTCTGATGATCGCCGCGGCGGGGGTTCCGCTGGCGCTGCTCAGGCGGCGGTTGGCATATAAGACACTGGCGATCCGCACGGTTGTCGGGGTGATGCTGGGGGGGAGCGTGGGCATCGGGATGGCGCTGAACGGGTTTGGCGCCTGGAGCCTTGTGGGTCAGCGCCTGACCGAAATTGCGGTCAACAGCCTTCTGACCTTTATCGCAGCAGGGTGGGTGCCCAGAAAATGGCCTTCCCGGTCTGAACTGGCGCTGGTGCGGGGACTGGGGCCTCGGGTTCTGCAATTGCGGTTTGTGACACTGGTCATCTTTCAGACACCAACTGTCATGCTGGGTTATTTTGCCGATCCGCGTGCGGTGGGCTTGTTTGCCTTTGCCGCGCGGCTGGCCGAGATCGTTCTGACCGTGTTTGTCAAAAACCTTCAGGGCGTGGCGCAATCGGTCGTAGCCGAGCTGCGCCGCAAGCGGGACGCGACGGCGGGATTTTATCTGGACCTGACTGAACTTGCCGCTATCAGCGGCTTTGTGGCCTATGCGGGTTTGGCCCTGATTTCTTATCCTTTGGTCGAACTTCTTCTGGGCCCCGACTGGCGCGAGGCCGGTCAGATCCTGCCTTTCTTGTGCCTGGCTTATGCGGTGATTTCTCTGACGTCCATTCAAGAGGCCTATCTGCTGGCCGTCGACAGGCCGAAACCCTTTTTATGGGCTACCCTTGCAGAGGCCGTCCTTGGCCTGATCCTGATTGCCTTGGCCAGCCGGTACGGCCCGGTTGCAACCGCTGCTGCCGTGGCGGTACGGGCACTGGTGGCCCTACCGCTGCGCATGAGGGCGACCCATGTGCCCGAGGGCATTTCGGCCCTGCAGTTTCTGCGTGTCCTCAAGGCACCGCTGGTCCTTGCCGCAGGGATGTCCTTGATTGTCGGGACATGGCGGCTGGCGATGCTTGGTCATATTCCCGATGCGCTTTATGTTGCGTCGGCAATTCTGATCGGGGCCGGATCTGTGGGTTTGATCCTGTTTTGCTTCATGCCGGGCGCTGTTGCCCGGCTGCGCACGTTTACGCATGCCTCGCCATGAAGGGGGGTGGGATGTTAAAGTTGGTTTTAAAATGAAACGTCCCGGGGAGAGCCGCCATTGATCCGAAAGCTGTTCCTCGTCGTTGACGTATAGGGTGTTTGAGTACCATCAGGTTGTGACCGGAGGTCCGCTGATGACACATCGCGGTTTTTTGGGGATTTTTCGGCAAAAGGGATTGGGTCTGTAATTGTGTTACGAGTGAGATTGGTATGATGAACGATGCGCAGAATGTGACGGGCTCAGAGGGTAGCCCACTGATCCTGCCCAGGATTGCCCTAGGGCTTTGCGCCATGGCCCTGTTTGTGCTTGCCCTGACCGGGGCTGTCAGCCCGGCGGCTTTGTCTCGTGTCGAATACTGGTGGCTGATGATTGCCTCGGTTGCGGTGCTTGCGATCAGCGTCACCTTGCGTACGCCCTGGCAGCTGGCTGGTCTGGCCGCTGCGCTTTTTGTGGCCGGGCTGGGGGCGCAGCTGGCTATACGAAGCCCGGTCTGGTTTCAGCATGTCCGTTTTTCGCCGCCGCTTTTCGTATATTCCATGCTGGCCGTGATCGCGGCCCAGGGGGCCGCGACCGCGCTGGTATGGTGGCGGCACAGGCTTGTGGGTCACGTCATCCGGGCGTGTTCAGATCTGGGGTGGGTGCGTGTGGTTCTGTTCCTGCTGGTGATGGTTGCGGCGTCAAAGGGGGTGATGGATTTCATCGCCTCTGAAACCTATCCCAGACTGGTTAAACATGTGATCATCGGTTCCCTATTCGCGGGCCTGAACCTTGCAAGTTTCGTCGCCATTCTGGCCGCCATGCCAGCAGACAGGCTGACCGGCCTGAGCACGCGGCTTGCGAAATCGCTCAGCCTGCCCGGAAGCGGCGATGAGATACGCAGATTTGACCGGGCCTTTCCCTATTGCCTGGCGATCGGGCTTTTCCTGATCTCAACCCTGATCAGCTTGGCGGCGTTCAGGGGCGTGCCGCATCTGGACGATATTCTATATGTCTTCCATGCCCGCTATCTTGCCGACGGTCTGGTGACGCTGCCGATCCCACCGTCAACCGACGCATTCGACCACTACCTGATGGACAGCTATCAGGACCGATGGTTTGTGACCACGTTTCCCGGTTGGCCGGTGCTATTGGCCTTTGGTCTGCAGATCGGAATGCCCTGGATCGTCAACCCGTTGCTGGCGGCCATCAGCGTGCTGCTGCTGCATCGCTTTATGAGGGTGCTGACCGATCGGGGGACCGCCAATCTTGCGGCCCTGCTTATGGCGATCTCGCCCTGGTACATCTCGATGGCGGCGACGCAGCTGATCCATACCTTCACCTATGCTTTGATCCTGGGGGCCTGGGTCCTGTTGTTGAAGGCACGGGAACGCCCCTCGGTTCTCTTGCCGTTTATTGCCGGGGCGCTTTTGGGGTGGCTTGTGATGACCAGACCGCTGGAAGGGTTCTACATGGGGGTGCTGACGGGGCTGTGGACGCTGAGTTTTCTGAAAGACAAACGTCATTGGCAGACCGTCATTGCCTTTGGTCTGGGCTGTATCGCGGTCGGGGGGCTGATTTTTCCTTATGTGATCCACCTGACCGGAGATGCGTTCTCGACCCCGTTGAACACCTATTACGACAAGTTCTGGGGTCCGGGATCCAACGCATTGGGATTTGGCCCTGATATCGGCGCACCCGATTGGGGCAATGTCGACGTCTTCAAGGGGCACAGCCCGTTGGAAGCCCTGATCAACGCGCAGCAGAACCTGTATGAGCTCAACTTCTCATTGTTCGGTTGGGGTGGGACATCGCTGGCCTTCGCGCTGTTCTTCGTCTTGTGGGGCCAATGGACCCGACTGACCGCCGCGATGGCCGTGATCATCGTTGTGACGGCCGGGTTTTACGCCCTGTTCTGGTTCTATGGCGGGTTTTTTGCCGGACCACGCTATTGGTTCATGATGATCGTGCCGCTGCTGATCCTGACCGCCTTTGGGGTGGTGAGTGCTGTGCAGAGGTTGACCCGCATCTACCCTGCGGCTCTGGTGGCGCAGCGGATCGGCGGCGGGATTGTCCTGTTGTGCCTGTGCTCGGTTCTGGTGTTCGAAAGCTGGTTGGGGTTCAACCGATACCCCGGGATCAATGGCTATCACGCGGAATATCAGGACCTTGCCCGGCAGGAGCAATACCGTAACAGTCTGATGTTCATCTCGACAGATGTGGACAAAGAGTTCGGCAGCGCCTTCTGGCTGAACGATTTCAGCGCCACTTCGGACAGCCCTCTTTTTGCGCGTGATCTGGGACCTGAAAGCAATCGTGACATTGCCGCAGCTTATCCGGACCGGGTGATCTTCTTCGTCGATGGGCGTTCATCAACCCGGGATCGGGTGGCGGTGATCAGCGGCCCCGTCTCTCTGGCTGATTTGGAGTAACGCCGCCCGTGCAGGGCTGCTGCGGTCCCGGCAATGGCTGGGGTCGGACCCTCTGACGGAGTGTCAGAAATACTCCTTCAGTCTCTTGGAGCGTTTGATGTCGGAAGGCAGCGCAATCAGGTGCCGCGCCAGTCGGGCGAGGGTTCTCATGCCCGGAATGGCTTTCAGCGCCGACATGCTCTGAGATTTGTTCAGAAACTGCTCATAGGCCTGGTTGTCGGCGTGCCGGAAATCCTTTGCATCGAGGTCCTTTCCGCCATTGTCGGTTGGGGCCGAGGCGACGGAGGTTGCCTTGCGGTTTACTTCGAACACGACGAAAGATTCATAGAAACGGATCCCCCAGACCCGCTTTTCTGACGCCTCGGAGACCAGCTTGGAAAAGCGTTTGTTGATGCGATCCACCATGTTTGTGGCGTATTTTATGAATGAGCGGCTCTTGAACCCGAACCCTTCCATGTAAGAGGTGTGGGTGTCCTCGACGACCAGCAGACCGCCTTCGCGGATATGCGGCAGCAGGCATTCGGTGGTGATGATCTGTTGTTCGTATGTGTGGCCGCCATCATCCAGAAGGATGTCAATTTCGCCGACCTGTTTGGCCAAATTTTCCAGAAAGTCCGGATCGCTCTGGCTGCCTATGAAGATTTCGAACCCTTCCTGTTCCCATCGCTTTGCCTCGGGGTTCAGCTCAACGCCGATGATGCGGGCCTGGGGGCCAAAGAACTCGCGCCACATGAACAATGAGCCACCGCCCAGAACCCCGATCTCGATAAAGGTGATGTCCTTGCCGATATAGGGCGTAAAAAGCGTGTCATACACATCGAAATAGGTGCTGTGTTTTTTACTTTTATAGGGACTGTTCTGATAGGCCTGATAGCTTTTGGAGTTCATCATCACGTTTGCCTTGGATCGTACCATTTAAGAAATCTACAGAGTTGGGCGCAGCTCGGGGTTTCTGGATCTGAGCTTATCGAAAGAAACAGGGGGCGGGCGCAAAATCCTCATTTTCGGGTCATGATAATGGCGTAGGACGAATAGAACGACCATTCTTTGCGGGCGCACATGCGTGACAGACCCGCATCCAGCTGCCGCAGACCGAACAGCTTATCATAATAGTGGTGCCCGTAATACTCATGCACCTTGATGTCGGAAAACCCGACATCCGCCAGCGCGTTCTGCATATACCGGGTCGAACCGCGACACAGCGAGTAATAGGCAGGGAATTTGCCAGTGTTCTTGTTGTCGAAGCGCCGGGGCTGCAACAGTTGAACCGCCTTGCGGGTGAGCTGTTCGGGAAACAGCCAGTTGATCAGGAAAGGCGAGGCAAAGATGGTCGGAACCAGGTGAATGGCCAGGCCGCCATCTGCCAGAAGATGGTGCATGTTTTTGTGGAACTGCTTGCCGTCCGGCATGTGCTCGCCGCAGAATTTCGACATGATCAGGTCGAATCTCTGGTCCACATGGCTGACATCGCCACAAGCATTGATCTGTAATGTGTCGAATTCATCCGAGACGTGGGCCAGTTCTTCGGCGCTGATGTCGCTGATGGTAAAGGACTGGACATGATCGGGCAGGGGTCTGTCGCTGGTCGAACGGCTGGTTGTCCCGCCGATTTCCATGATCCGGGCCGGTTTTTCATTCGTGATGACGTCCCAGATCGTATCCAGGTAATCCCGCCTGCATTCGGTATGCCAGCGTATGTCCGATGTCGCCATTCATTCCTCCGAAACCCGGCTTTGGATGCAGCGCTTCACCAAAAGCCAAAAATATTTACCAACGCCTTGCGCCCGCCACAGAAAACAGGCGCGACAAAGAAGCTCTTTTTAATACATGTGGCACGGATGTGCCGTGATCGTCTGACTGATCTTTTAGATGAATGAATGCAACTCCTAAAGACAGATGCCCAGAGGTTTGCACGTTTTGCGCGACATGGGGTCGGAAAAGACCTGAGCGGGCCCCAGAAACTGAAGCCCGCTCATGTCATGGTAATCAATCACCCTCGTTTGGGGGGATTTTTGCCGTCAGGCGAACAAATCATAAAGGTGTCCAAAAGACCCTTCGAAGGTATTCGCATCATCTTCAGTTGCAAAGAAGTCACCGAAGCCCCGGACCTGTTCCTGACCGCCCGTATACCAGCCGAAGCCTTGGGGTATATTGTAGGCGCTGTTGTCATCGGAAAAGGTTTGAAACTGCCTGGCGGCTTGATTGACGAACAGGTTGATCTGGTCTGGTGCGTCGTTGTTCCGGTCCAAATTCATGAACTGGAAGTTGTCACGAAGGCCACCATCCCTGTTTGACACTGCCGCAAAAAGATTTCCGCTCTGGCTGGCATTGTTCGCCGTCGCAAAAAGGCTGTTGCTTTGGCCGGCATTGTTTGCTGCCGCAAAAAGATTGCCGTTTTGGTTCGCGTTGAAGGAGAACCAGGAATTGAAATCGGGTTCTGAGCTGCCTCCGCCCCGATGCAGGTCGATGGCAACGTAGACGGCTTCGGGCCCGACACTTCCTCCTGAAGTGTCGATCGGTGTGGCGGGGGGGGTACTCCCAACAGTTGACTGACCGGTGCTGGGTTGCTGCTGCCCGCCAGTTGTCTGCTGATTGTCGACAATCGGTTGTCCGGTGCCCGTATCGGGCTGATCTGGATCGGTTGCGGGTTGGTTCGAGCCTGTATCGGGTTGGTCAGCGCCGCTCGCGGGTTGATCCGGGTCTGTTGTGGGTTGGTCCGTTCCCGGCTGATTTGCAGGAGGCGGGGTCGGACTAATGGAAGGCTGACTCCCTCCGTTCGTCGGAGGAGACACGGGCGTATTGCTCGTCAGCAAGTCCAGAGAGGTGCCCGGAGGATTGGTGGTATAGAGCGAGCCTGCGCCCAATGTGTCGGCCAGGCTGCCAAGTTTGACGACATACTGGGTATAGCCGTTCGCCTGCGCGGTTGCCTGATAAGTAAAGTTCTGAGCATATTCGCCAGGCTGGATCAGGGCGTTGTTGGACACGTTCCAGTCGGATTGCCCTGTGTACCCACGTACCTGCGACGCGATATTGTAGTCGATCGTCACATTCTTAGAGCCCGAGGTCACGTTGATCACCGGGATCTCGATGCCACCGGTCAGAGAGGCCACATCCAGATGCAGGACCGAGTTCTGCGTGATTGTCAGCCCGTTCGCGCCATCAATGGAAATACCGTGGAAGTGGCCATTATAGATGGTGTTGCCCTGAATCAGCACGTTGTGATGCATGACATTCGGGTCGCTGGTATCTTTGCCGTCGCCTCCCATCCAGATGGTCTGGGTGTGGTCGCCATTGCCCATGTCAAAGATGTTGTCGCGGATGGTGATATTATCGCTGCCGCTGCCGTTGGCGCGCTGCACCTGGATCATGTCGCGATGATCGCTTGCCCCTGGCATCGCGCCAAAATCGTGGAAGTAGTTCTGGGCGACCAGAATGTTGTCGACATTGTCAAACACCAGACCGTCAGACCGGATGGAGTGGATATTGGTGCTGACGACGTCGACCCCGTCAGAGTTGGTGGCGATGACGCCTTTCCACCAGCTTTTGAATTCCGAATTAGTGACCGAGACATTGTCAGAGCTTTTGATGCCCAGCCCGACCCCGGTGCCCGCACCACCGGAATAATCCCCATCGAAGACCGAATTGGTGAAGGTAATGTTCGAGCTGTAGTTCACAGAAAACGGGCGTTGGAAATAGTAATCCCCGGTGCTGTAGGAGTAGTCGAAGTTGATGCTGTCGAACGTGATGTTCGAGGCCTGGTTCAGCTTGACCGTGGAAAAGCTGGCCGGGGCATTCGGATCGGCAGACTTGATTGTTACGGTCGACGCGAACTGAGTCCCGTTCAGGCTCAGATCCCCATAATCGCCTGCCGCAAGCAGAATTGTTTCGCCTCCGGTCGCCTGTGACAGAGCCTGGTTCAGCTCTGCTGCGGAGGATACTGTGATTGTTGTAGACATTCTACACCTTCTGAGTTCGTAAGCGCCCGAAAGCGCACATGATCCCGCTCACCCAGATCGGAGGAAACAGTCGCGCGACGGCGACACAGAGGCCAAAGTGCGGCTATATTTTGAAACTTGTGCCTGTTTGTAGACAATGTTGTCTAAATGCTCTGGATTTGTGAGCGTGCACGAAACTCGATACCGGGAATTGTTCCTCTTCCCTTAGCGGTTGTCGGACAATTCGCAAATTGATTCCCCTATCGCAACAATGGACACATAGCTGCCACAATTCAGGCGTGTCCTCGCGTATATCCACCAGGTGTCGGCAGGTAATTGCCCGGTGCCGTAAGGGAAGCCTGGGCCTTGCCTTTGGTGGGGCCGGTGGGGGTGCAATCGTGGGGTGGTACTCGGGTGGGGCAAGTCGCGCCTTGATAGACAGCGCCCAAAGCCTCGCCTACACTTTCCCACAGGTAGTGATTTGAAAGGTGCGTCATGTTTGGATCAAGGCTTCTTGCCCTGACGGGAGGGGTCGTTTTTCTTCTGAGTTCCGCATTGGCTGCAGAGACATCCTGTGCGACCGATGATTTCAAAATCGGACTGCCCCCCGCTGCGGCAGGGCAGGCTGTGTCAGATGCAGGATCCCTGGCGGCTGCGTTGCAACAGGCCCAGGGCGGCGAGACCTTTCTGCTGGCACCGGGGGATTACGGCGCCTTGAACCTGCGCAAGTCGTTCCAGTCGCCGGTGGTGATCCGTTCGGCGAACCCCGATAAACCCGCCTGTTTCACCGGGCTGAACCTGAAAGGGTCCAGGAATGTGACACTCGAAGGGCTCTATTTCGATTACACCTTCCGGGAAGGAGACCCGCATTTCACCGTTCCCTTCAAGGTCAGCAACAGCGAAAACATCAAGATCACGCATTCGGTTCTGGATGGTGATTATGCCTATGGGACCAACTCTGTCATCGACGGCAAGGCCTATGGGATCGGGCTGCGCATTCTTGAAAGCAACAATGTCCAGGTGATCGCGTCAGACCTGCGCAAATGGTGGGCAGCGGTTCTGACGATCCGGTCGGGGGGGCTGGTGTTCGCGGACAATCAGATCCACATCATCCGGTCAGATGGGATCGATATTGATGCCGCAACGGGGCTGACCATAGCGAGCAACCATTTCTTTGATTTCCAAAGGGCGGTGGGGTCGAAAGATCACAGCGACATGATTCAGATCATGCGGGTCACGCCCCGGGGGTCATCCGACATCGTCATTCGCGACAATATCTTTGATGTTGGTCGGGGCGACTACACGCAGACCATCTGGGCTGGTCAGGATGGAAAGGATATCAATCTGCCCGTCATGCGGCATCGCAACGTGCTGGTTGAAAACAACATGATCTACAATGCGCATATCCACGGCATATCGATTCATGGATCGGACAATATCTCGATCCGAAAAAACTCGCTGATCCATGTCCCCGGCGGCCATTCCTCTCCGGCAATCAACATCTCGTCCGACTCCAGCTCTGTGGTGATCGAACAGAATGTCACCTCGCAGATCATTGGATATGAAGGGCAGCGTGACTGGGTGGTGCTCAACAATGCCATTGTACAAAGCGAAAGCCCGTCGAAGAATGGCTTCTATGACAGTCAGTTCATTTACTATGCGCTTGGGAAGAGGCAGGGGTATAACGAATATGGCGTGCGCCCCGGCAGTCTTGTTGACAGTCTGAAGGCCGGATCGACATTGGCGGAAAGCTATCCAACACAAAAATGAGACATGATGACAGGTATGTCTGTACCCAGAATTGCATCCCCCCGCAGGCAGGCGTTTGAATGACGGTGCGCGTGGCAACCCAGACCGACACTCGGACAACAGGGCCGCTGGTCCTGATGCTATTGCTCGTATCGTTTGCAATGCCGTTCTATTTCCAGTTCCTCGGGCTGAGGCTCAGCGGGTACCGGCTTATTCTGCTTGTCTTCATGATCCCGGCTGTCTTGGGATGGCTGACGGGCAAGGCTGGCAAGATACGGTCAATTGATCTGCTGGTCGTGGCGTTTGCGTTCTGGGCCAGCCTGAGCTTTTTGGTCAACCATGGGGTTGTCGAGCTCTGGCAGTTTGTCGGGATCTTCATGATCGAAACATTGGTGCCCTATTTCATCGCCCGCACGTATATCAGGTCATTGGCGGCGTTTCGGTATTTTGTGAAATGGTTCCTGATCGTCATTCTGATCCTGCTGCCCTTTGCCATATTCGAGACCGTGACGGGCAAGACCCCGCTTCTGGATATCTTCGGTAAAGTGCTGAGCGTCTATCAGAAATGGGTGTTCCCGCCCCGGTTGGGGCTGTTGCGGGCGCAAACGACGATGCCGCATCCGATCCTGTTCGGGGTGTTCTGTGCCCCGGCCTTTGCCCTGTGCTGGTATGTACTTGGTTGGGGGAAATCCCTGTCCTCGAAACTGGGCTACGTGTCCATCGTTGGTGGGGCTGTGTTCTGCTCGCTGTCGTCCGGGGCATTCCTGAACGTCATCATTCAGGGCGCGCTGATGGGCTGGAACTGGACGTTCCGCTTTGTGAAAAGCAAGTGGAAGATCCTGCTGTCCGGTTTCGGGCTTCTGATGCTGATTGCCGAAATCGGCTCGAACCGAAATGTGTTCGAGATCTTTGCAACACATATGACACTGACGCCTGGGACAGCCTGGGCCAGGATCAATACGTTCAACTTCGCAACAGATGACATCATGCGAAATCCGATTTTCGGGATTGGCTTGAATGACTGGACCCGCCCGGCCTGGATGTATCTGCTGAACAGCGTCGACAATTTCTGGCTGGTCATCACCATGCGACATGGGTTCCCGGGGCTGTTTCTTTTGCTGGGCTCTGTGATCGCGATTTATACGCAGCTTGTCCGCAAGCCTCTGACCGGTGCGCTGGCAGATGCGCGGTTGGGCTATCTGATTTCCTTGACCGGCCTGTGTGTGTCGGCTGTGACGGTACATCTGTGGGATTCCACGTTCTGTTTCCTGATGTTCCTGCTGGGGGCATGTGTTTGGATCCTAGATGCGGATGAGACGCAGGATGGAGAGGCCAGTGCGTTGCCCGAAGCGGATGAGCAGAAAACGATGCGCTATACGCGGTTTCCCAAAGATCTGCCTCGCCCTGAAACCCAGGGGGACGCCCCGGCTCAGGTCGCGCGCGTTGCCCGAAGTTCCGGCAGACGCAGGAGGGCACCGCCGCCCCGGACGGTCAGGGCCCGATAACGGTCCAGCGTTTTCGTACCATGCCCACTGCGCGGCGCAAGCGGCGCAACGGGGCCATCCGGCCCGAGAGGATGGCGTCTAGGTCCGAGCTGTTCATGCTGCCCTGCAGTGAGGTGCGGGGGCGCAGGAACGCGTCCTGCCGGAAGCGACCTCCATCGCTGGACCAGGCTGCTGTATACCCTGCCGCCTGCAAGCCCCGCAGGACCCTGGCGTCATATAAGCCGAAGGGAATACCTGCCTCGGTCACGGGATGTCCGCAGATGTCTTCCAACTGGGTCCGCGAATCCTGCAATTCACACACCAATTCGGCCTTGTCCAATCCGGTCCAGGCAACATGCCGGATGCCGTGACTGCCGATCGCCATCCCTGCGTCTGACAACGCCCGCAGGTGCGCGGCGTCAAGCGATCCCGCCTGTCCGATGCGCCCTGTCAAAACAAAGAACCGGCCGCGCAACCCGCGCTCGACCAGGGCGGGCAGGGCAATGTCATGGTCCGACAGGTTGCTGTCGTCGAACGTGATCGTGAAACGGGTGGGGTCGGGGGCGGCCGCGATCCGGTCAAGCACGTCATGAAACTGCCGGAGCGAGAGCCAATAGGGCCTCTCGCCCGGCTCCAGATCGCGCTGCGGTGTTCCGATGCCGTGAAAGTTGATCCCCGCCAAACCGGTCATGCGCGCGCTTTCTTCAAATAGCCATGTGCCGTCTCGGCAGCGCTGACCAGAGTGGGTTTCAGGCCGCCAGGGCGGAACTCATACGGGCCCGCGGCCATCAGGTCAGTGCCGCCAGTTCGCAGCTTGAACTGTGCGACGGTGGGATTGATCTCGGGGTCCAAGCCATTCAGATCATACCACCTCAGACCTTGGTCACGGCACCGCAGGATAGAGTGCCACATCAGGAAATGGCCAGCATTGGGGCGGCGGCCCGCCTGTGTGGTGGCGCCAAAGATATAGACAGCCCTGCGCCCGGCCTGCCCGATGGTCATCCCGGCAATATCGACCCCGTCTTGTCGGGCGAACAGAACGTCATGAGAGAAATCCGGGCCCGTGAGGGTATAGTAGAATTCAGGCGGGATATCCGTCTGGAACCCCTTGGTGGTCTGAACTTCCTGGTACAAGGTCTGAAACCGCTCAGCAGCTTCCGAGATAGGCGCGATATCAAGCTCCAGACCGGATTTCAGGGCTTTGCGCAGGGCGTTTCGCCATTTCCCGTGCAAATTTTGCATCAGGGTGTCTTCGTCCTGTGCGCAGTCGATGATCACGGTGCGCTGCCGGGGCGAGCGGTCCGTTGGCTGAAAGCCTGCCGCATCTGCAATCGGGTCGAGCGCTGCCGGGTCATGCGCGATGGCTGCGGGCAGCCGTAGCCGCATGATATGGCCGGCCTTCTGCGCATAGTCACGCAAAGCGGAAAAGATGGCCTGTTGCAGATCTGGCGGCGGATACGGGTGATCCACCGGCTGGATCATCGGGCCGCCCGCAATCCAGGCGATCCCGCTGCTGAGAACCGGAACCCGTTTGATCCTGAGACAGGCGGCGGCCACCGGTGTGCCCTGCGGATCCTGCAGGCAGATGAACTCGGCTTCTGCACCAATCCGGCGAGCCGCTGCCTGCGCATAGGTGAGGGTCTGCTCAAAGGTCAGATCGTCAAACAGCGCGCTGAGGGCAGGCCAGTCTTCCGGGGCGACCCGGCGTAGGGAGAGCGCGCGCGCTGACATCAGCTTTTCACCGCCATCGGTTGGGTGGCCAGCAGACGCACCAACTGCGCTTCCTCGTCTTCGGCGAGCGGTTTTGAAGCACGCAGGGTAAACCCGGTTGGCACCGGAGCGTCGGCGCGTGGGGTTACAGGCAGGCCATGGGGTCTCAGAAATCGGGCTACATCTTTCAGGGTATGTTCAGGATTGGCGCAAAGTGCTTCGTAATCGACCCGGAGATGTCGATCCGGCCCGATATGGGCGCAATCGCGTTCAATGTCCTGCGCAACCCCAAGAACCTGTCGGCAGGCGCGTTCGATCAGGGTGTCGCCGCCCGCATTTGAAGGGCGGACGGACCACCATGCCTGCTGATCGGGTTTGGGCCCCTTGTTGCGCCGTTGCGCCCGGATGATCGAGCGGGCGGTGTCACTCGCATCGCGCCGCACCTCAAGAAACAGGCAGCTGGGAAACAGCGCATCCAGCAGCCGGACGCGGTTGGAATGCATGACATTCTTGTTGATGAAAGGCGCCTCAGCCAGTGCGGACATCCCCGCCAGCGTTGCCCGGATTTCGTCGACGGGCAGCGTCGGCAGAACGCGTTCGTCTGTCCAGGGCCCATCCTCGAGCCAGCGTTGCCAGATCCATCCGCCCTCATTTGGGGCAGCCCAGCCGGAAATATGACCGTAATCGCTTTGATAGGCGGGGGAATGGGGTGCGATCATCCATCCGCCCAGACGGGTCGCGGCCAGAGGGGTCTTGTAGAAGCGGTGCGCCAGATTCGAGAAATAGGCGAATTCGAAGCCGGTCGTCATGAGCTCATAAAACAGCGAGGTTCCAGACCGTGGGGCCCCCAGAATGAAGACATGGGGCCATCGTGCAATCGGGTGCTGTGCGATCATTCTGGATTCAAACGGGGCCAGAAGCGTATGCACCGTGCTGCGCGTGATCGATTTTGCCAGAGCTTTCATGCCGGGTGATCCGGCTTGGGATGGGGCGGCGTCTGTCCGTGTGGCGGTCTGACCAACGCGCCGAGCAGAAACAGAAACCTGGCCCGCCAGGCTTTGGCCCCTTCGTTGCCGGGTCGCAACAGGCTTTTGGGCAAGAACCAGAGGGCGCGCAGGGCATCGCCCACGGCCATCAGCAGGGTTCCGAGCCACGCCACCAGAGGGCCGCGCGTGAAGCGCAGAAACAGAATATGACCCTTGGCGATTTCAACGGATTTCCAGGGCGATATCTGCCCGGTGGACACAGCCCCGTAATGCATCAGCCGGATGTCGGGGTTGTACCGCACCTTGAGCCCGGCCTGCCGGACCCGCCAACACCATTCTGATTCCTCGCTATACATGAAGAACCGGTCATTCATCATGCCAACCTCATCGATAACATGTCTGGGCAGCATCATGAAGCACCCGGCAACGATGTCGACATCCTGTACCGTGTCGCGCGGGCGCGACGCATAACGCTGATCCCCGAACAGCCGTGTTTTTCTGAGGATGCGGTTGGGCACCAGAATGTTCCAGAAAATGCTGCTGAGAGAGATTTCGCGGAACAGCGTGGGTTGCTGTGTGCCGTTCTCCAGCGAGACATGGCCCGCCAGCACGCCGACCTCGGGGTTGGCTTCCAGATAAGCCACGGCGCGTTCAAGCGTGCCATCGTAAACCTGTGCATCGGGGTTCAGAACCAGAATGTATCGACCCTGCGCCTGCCGGATGCCGATGTTATTGCCCCAGGCATAGCCGCCATTATACCCGGCTGCGATGACGTCGATGCGGGGAAAGTCCGCTCGCAGCGCCGCAACGCTGCCATCGCTTGAGTCATTATCGATGACAATGATCTCGACCCGCAGATCGCCGCAGTGTTCCAAAATCGACCGGATCGACGCAGAGGTGATGTCACGTGTGTTGTAATTCACGATCAGCACGCTGAGATCGACAGCAGTGTCCGTCCCGCCTGCCGGGGAAGGTTCGACAGCGTGGGTCACGGCTCGGCTTCCGTCCTGATGTGGCGCCAGACATACTCGGGACCGCCCGCTGAATGCGCCCCAACCGATGTTTGGGGTCATGAGTTCTCTCCCCTCGGGCCGCGGGTGAAGACATGCCTGCACGCCCCGCCGGCAAGGTTGAGGGCTGCGCTTTCAAAGCCTTCGGGGCGTTTGGACAGATGCCACAGGAACAGATGTGCCCCGACATAGGCGATCACACCGGCCAGTACTTTGGCAAGGAAGCGGATACGCAGCAGCGGCAGATCGTCAGGTGAGTTGAAGGCCCAGCCGACCTGATCGTGGTTGCCCAAAGCGCCTCCGACCAAAAGCACCACAGCAACCATGACAAGCGTGGACACAATGCTGCGCCACGCCACAAGAATAGGTCCGAAAAAGCCGCCTGTGCCAAAATCCCGGGCCATGATCAGGGTCAGGAAAATCGCAAACACACTGGACAACCCAGTGCCGAGGATCGCGCCAAAATAGCCAAAGCTCGACCCAATGAGCATCAGCACGATGGTGACCACCAGCAGGATGCTGTTTCGGATGCACAGGCGCTTTGTATCGCCTTTGACATAGCTTGCAGACCGGACATTGGCCTGCAGGGTTTCGATGGCTTTCAAGGGGGCAAGGACCCAGATCACCTGCGCTGCGGCCAGCCATTGCCAGCCGATGACCACGATAATCATGTGGTTGGCGACCAGCGCCATGCCGACACTGACCGGGATGATGGTCCCAAGAAGAATGGCATTGGTCTGCTCAAAGGCTTTCTGCGTGGTGCCGTCGGTTCGCGAAATATGTGCCAGTGCCGGATAGATCACCCGCTCCAGGGGGGCGATGGCCTGATTTGTGAACAGCGATACCAGGCGAAAGCCGATCCGGAACGTACCCGCATCCGCCAGGCCAAGGGTCGCGCCGATGATCAACTGGGGGGTGTTTGTTGTCAGGAACTGCGTGATCTGGGCCCCCAGGGACCAGGATGAGATGTTCAGGCAGTCCCGCCAGCGGCTGAGGGTCAGTCTGGGCCACATGGGCGCGGTGGAATAGGTCCAGATGACACGGGCGACCTGGGTCAGGAAATTGGCGACGACAACCGCCCAGAAATCCCGCCAGATCCAGGCCAGAAGAATGGCAAAAACCGTGTATACAAAACGGCTTATGGCCTCTTCACCCGCCACAAAAGCAAAGCGCAGATCACGTTCCAGCAGCGGAAAGCGTGGGCTCTTGAGCGATATGAGAACCGAGATGATGCAAAGCGCCGGAATAAGCTCGGTCAGCTCTGGCAAGCCCAGCATTGGCATCAAGGGGGTGCTGAGCCAGATCAGACACGCAGCACCAAGCCCCAGCAGAACCTGCATCGTGAACACCGTGTTCAGATGCGCTTCGGTGATGTCGGGCTGGCGGATCAGCGTCATCGAGACGGCCCGCTGAATGATTTCAAGCAGCGCGACGGCAATCACGAAATAGGCAATGACACCGAAATCCGTCGGAGTAAGCAGCCGTGCAGTGACAATCAGTGTCGCAAGGCCAAGGATCTGGCTGAAGATGCTCGAGGCAAACAGCGTCGCTGCCCCTGTAACAACCGATGTCTTGCGGTTTGGAGCGCGCTGCCCCGATGCGGCTTCAGGGGGTGGTTTCAAATGCGCCATGTTCCTAAGTTTAAAACAATACTCAACTGGTTACTCCAATGTTTCCGATTTAGCATGTCGCCGGAGCCGTTCCGGGTCGATTTGGATGGGCCTGTTCTGGCAATCCTGTCGGGTCATTGATACTGAGGTAAGTGAACCTGATCCTTATGTTGCATCCACATTATTGTTGTTCAATGTCAAATGATTACCCTGTTTACTCCCTGTGGGCTTTGACTCGCTTACAGAAAACCGCCCCGGACTTCAAAAAGATTATCCTGTAACGATGTCAGGAATTGGACACGAAACAAGACAAGATGCCAAGTATGTGAGGGTTTGGATTTTTTGATCCTGCGTAAGATGTTGAGTTCTGAGTATTAGAACGGTGTGACGGAATGAAGATTGCGATTTTCGGGTTGGGATATGTGGGGTTTACGGCGGCCTGCTGTCTGACCCGGCAAGGACATACGGTGGTCGGTGTTGATGTGAATGCCGACAAGGTCTCTGAGATCAACGCCGGACAGCCCCCGATCAAGGAGCCCAAAGTGGCCGAGCTGCTGACCGAGGCGTTGGGCAGGAACCTGATCCGGGCCACGGTTGAAATTCCGGATCTGTCCGATGTGGATCTGGCAATCGTTTGTGTGGGCACGCCCAGTTCCACAGATGGCTCGCATAACATGAACTTCGTGGCCGAGGTGACGCGCCAGATTGCCAAGGCTGTCTCACCCGACCGGGCGCGACCCTTGACGGTGGCGTACAGGTCCACCTTCCGGCCCGGCACCGTGCGGCAGCTGATCGAGCCGATTTTTCAAAGCTATCTGGGCGATCAAACGGCGCAGGCGGTCGAGATTGTCTATAACCCCGAATTCCTGCGCGAGGCTTCGGCGGTGGATGATTTCTTCAACCCGCCCAAGATCGTTGTCGGTACAGCAGACGGCAACCGATCCGCAGTGATGGATGAAATGCACGAAGGGCTGGATGCGCCGGTGTTCTATACCGCCTTTGAAGAGGCCGAGATCACCAAATTCGTCGACAACACCTGGCACGCCACCAAGGTGGCCTTCGCCAATGAGATCGGCCGCATCTGTCACAGCATGGGCGTGTCGGCCAAAACCATGCACGAGATTTTCGTGTCGGACACCAAGCTGAACATCTCGGCCTATTACACCCGTCCGGGTGGCGCGTTCGGGGGGTCATGCCTGCCCAAGGATGTTCGCGCGCTGCAGCATATCGCCGGAGAGGTGGGCGCGCATACCCATTTGATCGACAGCCTGTTGCAGACCAATCAGGCGCACAAGACCTATCAGGCGCAGGACATCATGGCGCGTCTGCCCGAAGGGGGTAGGGTGCTGATGGCGGGGCTGGCCTTCAAGGCCGGAACCGACGATCTGCGCGAAAGCCCCAATGTCGATATTGCCCGGCGGCTGCTGCAGGCGGGATATCAGCTGTCGGTCTATGATCCGGCCATCAAGCCTGCCGATCTGCGCGGACAGAACCTGGGCTATGCCTTTACCCATCTGCCCAATGTCGGCAGCCTGCTGGTGGACCATGCCACGGCCGAGGCCGGACCCTGGGATCTGGTGGTCGGGTCGAACCGGATCATCAATGAGCTGAACCTTGGCGATACAGAAGTGGTAAGAACCTATGAATATGACTAGCCCTGTATCCGCCGTGCAACCGATCTCGTTCGAGGAATTGCGCCAGAGCCAGCCCCTGAAAGGGCTGAAGGTTCTGATTGTGGTGGAAAACCTGCCCGTGCCCTTCGACCGCCGCGTCTGGATGGAGGCCCGCACGCTGGCCGCCGCAGGCGCGCTGGTCTCGGTCATCTGTCCCACCGGCAAGGGGCATGAGGAGCGTGTCTGGGAAGACGAAGGCATCAAGGTCTATCGCCACCCGCTGCCTTTGGATGCCAGCGGCGCGCTGGGGTATCTGTTGGAATATGGCGCGGCGCTGTTCTGGGAAAGCTGGCTGGCGCTGAAGATCAAATTCACCCGCGGTTTTCACGTCATCCATGGCTGCAACCCGCCCGATCTGATCTTTCTTGTGGCGCTGCCCTTCAAACTGTTCGGCGTGCGCTATCTGTTCGATCACCACGACATCAACCCCGAGCTTTACGAGGCCAAGTTCGACAAGCGCGGCTTTTTCTGGAAGCTGATGAAGACGTTTGAGCGGCTGACCTTCGCCTCGGCCCGGGTGTCGATTGCCACCAATGAAAGTTATCGCAAGATCGCCATCGAACGCGGCGGCATGGCGCCCGAGGATGTGTTCATCGTCCGCTCCGGCCCCGATCTGAACCGGTTGCAGCACCTGCCGCCGAACCCGGGCTGGCGCAACGGGCGGAAATACATGGTGGGCTATGTCGGTGTCATGGGTGATCAGGAAGGCATCGATCTGCTGCTGGAATCCGTGGCGCATCTGGTGCAGGTTCAGGGGCGCGACGATATCCAGTTCTGCCTTGTGGGCGGCGGCCCCAGCCTGGACAAGCTACAGGCGCAATCGGCTGAGATGGGCTTGTCGGACTATGTCACCTTTACGGGTCGCGCGCCGGATCAGGATCTGTTTGAAATCCTGTCGACTGCGGATGTCTGCGTGAACCCGGACCGGGTGAACGAGATGAACGACAAATCCACCATGAACAAGATCCTCGAATACATGGCGTTCGAGAAACCCATCGTTCAGTTCGACGTGACCGAAGGGCGGTTCTCGGCGCAGGAGGCTTCGCTTTATGCCAAGGCCAACGATCCGGTGGATATGGCCGACAAGATCACCGAACTCCTGGCGGATGACGATCGCCGCGCTGCCATGGGCCGTTATGGGCGTGCGCGGGTCGAAGCGGAAATGGCCTGGCCCCATCAGGTGCCTGCCTTGATCGCGGCTTACAAGCGGATTTGGAAAGGGTAGGACCCTACGGCGGCTACTTGGCGGCTCGCTTCGCTTTGATGCGCCTTGATGTATTTATCTAATGTTACTGTTCCATGGTTGGAGCATTCTTAGGAATGTTCAAAAATAACGGTATGTTTCAGTGTGGCGGAAGCGGTATGACAATACCTACGGAACGCATTTGAGCGTGTGGAAATAGCCTTCAAAGGCAAAGTTACTTCGAGGGTAATTTGAGAAAAAGCGGATCCCTAAAATTGCCTACGATTTACTCTTGGTGATTATGACAGGATAAGGTGGTTGTGTTACAAATAATTCAGCCATGGGCTGAAGTGAACGGGACCACCTACTTCACTGTTTTTCGCCCATCTGTCAGTGGACGCACTGGCGCGTGTGTCGATCACCAGTTCAGTCGTCTGGTGACAGACGGTGTTTACTCGGCTGCCTGTTTGGTATCGGTCGATTTCGGTGGTTTGTTTAGGTGACGTAATTTCATCGCTGGAGCCTCGATCAGATGCCAGGACAGTACGGCGCAGAACAAAGTGAAGGGCAGAGAGATTGCCATATTGATGGCAGGTGTTGTGACACCGGATTGCGCCACAAGCTGCTGGATGGGAAAGGCGTAGATATAGACCCCGTAGGAATAATCCCCCAGGCGGTTGTACTGTAACAGAGCCGGCCATTGGGCGTATCCCAGAACAAAGACCGCATAAGACAGCGCAACCGCAAAAACCGGCAGGAACAGCGGGGTGAGCCAGGCCGCAAGGGCCAGCGCAGCCATCACTGCCAGCACGCCCCAGGACAGGGGAATCTCGTCGCGCCACAGGTAAAGCACCATGCCCGAGAGGAAGGGCAGCCCAAGTGTGGTCAGAGTTTCGATACGTGGATTCAGGTCGACAAAGGCGGTCAGGGCATAAAAGCACAGGAATGCGATGGCCATCCCGGCAAAGATCTTTCTGTGACCCAGCAGCCCCAGCACCCCACAGATGAGAACGCCAACATAGCACGTGACCTCATAGGACAGTGACCAGAGCGATCCATTGATTGCGGGCCCATATGGGTTGTTCTGAAACACGCCGGGCAAGTCGTATTGCAGCTTGAAGAGCAGCATGTTGCGTATGAAATACTCACCAGCCTCTGACCAGAAAACCGTCGGGGGGGCCTGGGTCAGGACAAAGCCGGCAATCAGGATCGAGATCAGGGTGACAACGGCCAGCGCGGGAAACAGGCGCAGCCCCCGAGCGATCAGGAACGCTTTGGCCGATGGCTTCCGATCAAAGCTGCGCGTGATGAAAAAGCCCGAGATCGCGAAAAACGCCCACACGCACATCATGCCCAGCGAAAGCCCGTGCAGAACGGATTCAAAAGGTTGCCCATACGCGCCGCCCAGGCTGAGCGGATAGGCATGAGCCACCAGCACAAGGGTGGCCGCGATGATCCGGATCAGGTTGAAGTTGTTGTCCCGCCCGTCTGCCCGATCCGCGATACGGGGTACGGCCCTGACTGCAGAGATGTGTTTGGTGCTGTCACTCATTACGGGCACCTCCGGGATCAGAACGGCACAAATTGCGGCAGGCGGTTCAGGCTTGGCTCCATGAACCTTTGCAGCCGCGCGTCTGCTTCGGCTTCGGTTTCGCCCGGCAGGATGGGGGTGACAAAGCGGACAAGCGCCCCATCGGTGCGTCCCATGGTAAAGCCGTCCTGGATAACGCTCAGCTTGGCGCGGAAATCATTGACCATGCGTTTGCCGCGCTGCTCGAACCAGTAATAGACCAGCTGTTTTGAAAGCTCTTTCTGGATCACGGCGCGGTTCACTGTGAAGCTGCCGTAAGGGGTGTTGCCAAGATTGATCTCATAAGGTTCGAGCGTGAAAATCTCCCAGCCGCCCACCGGCAGGCACACTTCGGGCGAGTGGATGCCTTCGCCTTCGGTCTGCTTGTCGTAAAAGGCCACGAACATGTTCACGAAGTCACCCGAGCCGGTGTCGATATAAGTGGCGTTGAGATAGTCGCTGGCTCCCAGAACCTGCTCGACCTGCGGGTCAAGGCTGGTGGTTGAGCCGGACCAGTCTCCAAGCTGGCGGGGATAGAGCACAAAGGGATCCCGTTCAACCGGCTGCACTTCGGACGCAGGGCGCAGAACCCAGGCCGTGGACATCGCCAAAGTCAGCAGGGCCGCCACCGCCAGCGCAACCGAGGCGCGGATGCCAAAGATACGCAGCGCAATCGGAGCCAGCCCTTCGGTGTCCAGATCGATTGTCTCGGCAAAAGGTTTCGGATTGGGGGCCATGCGCTGCAGGCCGATGGCCATCAGGAACAGAATAGCCACACACAAAAGGAAGATGATCCAGCCTTCGAAGAAATGCATGAACCCTTCGGCATGTTCGATGCCGTTCTGGTTAACCAGAATACCGATCACACCGATGCGGACGGAATTCATCAGCACGGTCAGCGGCGCGGCTGAGACAAGCAAAACCACCTTGTGCCAGATCGGACCGCGGTAGAGCAGGGCGAAGAGATACGAAAAGCTGAGGATCGGGAACAGGTAGCGCAGGCCCGAACAGGCTTCGGCCACCTGCAGCTTGTAGACGCCCAGGTCAATGACATTGCCTTCGATGAAGACCGAAACCCCCGCCATCTGGACGAACCAGACCCCAAGCTCGGATGAAACCCATTGCAGAAAGATCGTCAGTTTCCAGTACAGGAATTGCGGCAGGGGCAGCATGAACACAAGGTGGATCACAGGCAGCTGGTGATGTATGCCGCGCTGCCAGCCGAACACCGTAAGCATGACGCCGCCGGTCCAGATGATCATCGCATAGGTGACGATATCCGGGATGCGGGCCAGATTGCCCAATATGGCGATAGCCAAAGCCACCGCCACCACGGCCACACCGGGCCAACGGTCATGAATGACCGGGTTGGGTGGGGGCATATTGCGCAACTCGCGCAGGAACAAATACAGCGAGATGATGGGGATCAGCGGCCCGTGGCTATATTCCGGTGTGCTCCAGGCAGCGCCCAGTGACACGATCCCGATCCAGAAGATGGGCAGGGATCCAAGCAGCAAAAGCGCAAACCAGAACAATCCGGTTGCATTGATTTCCGGCAGAACCCTTCGGGCGGCCTCAAGCGTTTTGCCGGGGCTGTCATTCGAATCGAGATGATGCATCACCATCCATCATGCACAATAAAATCCGATCCTGAATTATGCCGCGTCCGGGTCGCGGTGATTTGATCGAAAATAAAAACAATTATCGCCAATTGGCCATATTTGTTGCCATTCAGGAATCGGCTCGGCGAGGGGTCAGGGTTTGAGTGTGAACCGCCGTCCAAGCGTCACAAACACCGAGCTCGATGTAGCCGTAAAGCCGTTCTGTTCATCCATTTCATATTGATAGCCCAGGTTCACGGCCCAGTCCCGCGTAATGGCGCGGGAATATGAGGCGTTGAACGTGCCGCGTTGACGCGGATTGGCCGCGCCGGTCCCTTCATCTTCCTGCTCAATGTAATCAAGGCTGAAAGACAGGGCCGAAACCGGATTGATGAAATAGTCATAGGTCAGGAAGGCCAGTGTCTGGCGGGTTTCCAGACTTTGCGTGCTGGTGCCGACCCGACGTTGAATCGTGGCTCCGATCCGGGAACTGGGCAGTTGGTAGCTATAATCCAACTGACCGATCGGAGTGGTTTCGCCAAACGGGCCATCTGACAGGCCGAGATTGAAGCTCAGCGAGCTGTTCTGCCGTTGATAGCTTCGGCCGAATGTGGCGTTGGTCCGCGCTCCGTTCACCCCAAAGGTCTGGTCCAACAAAATATCCGCAGTCCCGTCCGGTAGGGTTTTGCTCCAGCCAAAGCTCCACACAAAGTCTTCGGTCACAGTATTTGTGTTGGTTGTGCGGAATGTCTCGTCGACCTGGCTATAGCCGATATTTGCGGTGACGGTTGTGACCGCAGAAATGTCATAGATCGCCCCAACCGAGACGATGGTGGTCTGCCGGTCGGTCCGCACATTGTCTTCAGCCTTAAAGTCACTGTAGCTGAGGTCCAGCGTCCCCTGTAGCACCGGTGAGAACCGGAAGAACGTGGTCGCGGCGTAATCGTCGAAGCTGTTATCGAACAGGTTGGGGTCGATTGTGTTCTGATATGTGCGCTCGCGGTAGCTATAGTTGAACTGAAAGCCCACGGGATCGTTCAGGCCAACCTGCCAATCCAGATCGGCGCGGGTGTTAACCCGGTCGCCGATGGTGCCGATGACATCCGAGGCGTCGATGATTCCGTCCAGATTGGTATCCGTCAGCGACCGATTAAAGGCCAGGTCCTGTTCGCGATACTCCAGCCCAAGCCCCAGTTGGCTGTTGGCACGCGTGCGCTGATAATCCAGCCGCGCGAATGGGTCGGCAAACGAGGAATCGGTTCCGATTATTGGCTCATTGGCGATCCGGTAAAGTCCTGAGAGGTCAAAGATCAGCGTTGAATCGGGCGTTTGATTCACAACCCCTAAGGCCAAGGTGTTTTCCCACCAAGTGGTGGATCCAAGCGATGGGTCGGTCAGCCTGAGATTGTCGTCATGTCTGAGGGATGACAGGTAATCCAAGGTGATGCTCAGACCCGATCCGGTGCCGGTCGGCTGCCCGGCTGTGGGTCGGCCAACCCGCCGGGCCGGGTTTTGCAAGGCCCGCTGGGTGATCAGCTGCTGGCTAGGCGTTTGTTGCACAACGGTGGTAGGTGCCGTCGTCTGTTGCAAGGTCGTCTGCTGCGTGGACGTTTGCGTTTGTTGTGTGGATGTCTGCTGTGCAACAGCAGGCGTGAGCGAAAGGATCACCCCTGCACTGCCCCCAATTGCAAGGAACAGTTTATTCCCGATTTTCCCCACCTGTATCAGCCCCTATTCGAATAGGCGGCGCGACGGCACAACAACAACGTCTCCGGCTTTGAGTACGGTATTGCCTTTGATCCCGCTGCCCGAGCCATTGTAGTTGTAGGTATACTTGTTCATCACGCCTGTTTTACGATCAGCTCTGCGCAATTCGATGCGCTTGGGAGCCGCGAAGTTGGTCAGGCCTCCGACCTGAGCCAGAACCTGAAGAATGGTTGTGCCTTCGGTCGCAAGGTGCTTACCGGGCACGTTGACCTCACCCATGACAAAAACCTCAATGGTCGGTCCGGTTGCTGCCGCTGCACCCGGAAGCGGGGGCGGGGCCAGCGCCGCGATTGAGACAAAGACGGTCGGGGGCGAGTTGAAATTTGAAGCCAATGCCGAGGAGAGAGACGCGCTGAGGCCGTTGGTTGACTGACCCGCGGCACGAAGCGTCCCTGCCAAAGGGAAATTAACAGAGCCATCGGGAAGGACCAGCACGGTTCGGTTGAGGGTGGGGTCTTCCAGAACTTCCACCTGAAGAGCGTCACCCGGCTGGATTTGATAGGCCTGTGCCCAGGCACCAACGGCCATACCCATGGTAATGACGAGAGCGATCAATGATCCGATGACTGTACGCATATTCAAATCTCTCACTTTTTCTTGTTTATGCCGCCATGACTTGTGCAAAACAATCCGCGGCGTTTCGGATAAGGGCGATATGCGGCAGAAATGCAGCGTAGTTTGCCACTATTGCCCGGCAGCGTTCGCTGTGCTGAGCCGTTGAACTTCCGCCTTCAACTCAGCTGATACATTTACAGGGCCCCCCGCGGCCTGGGCGCGCTTGTAGACCCGCAGCGCATCTTCCGGCCGATCGACAGCGGCGTACGCATTGCCCAGATGATACAGAACCAGCGGGTGCTCCGACAGCACACGTGCCGAAGCTTCAAGATATGTGACCGCTTCTTCGTAATTGCCCAGCCGGTACGCGATCCAGCCATAGGTGTCCTGGAACGCGGGATCACGCGTACCGCGCAGGCGCCTGGCCAGATGCTGCGCCCTTTGCAGGCTCTCATCGTCGCTGCGGTGGGTGCTGAGAAGGCTGGCCAGATTGTTCGCGACAACAATGGATCGGTTGCTGAGCGGGTAAAGCTGTTCATACACGGCAATGGCCTGATCCAGATCTCCGGCCAGTTCATATTCGGTCGCCAGCAGCATCAGCAGATCGGGGTTTTCCGGCTGTGCAGCCAGCGCTTCGCGCAAAATGGCCTGTGCTTGGGTGGGATCGTTGCGGCTTGAGTGCAGTTCAAACAAGGCAAACCAGGCGCGGGTGACATCCGGGCGGGTCTCGAGGATTTCACGATACAGGCGCTCGGCCTCGTCCAACTGTCCTTCGCTGGTCAGAATGCTGGCCTTCATGAAGAGCAGGATCAGCGAGTCGGGATCTTCGCTCAGCAGTCCCTCAAGATGGTTGGTGGCACCGGTCATATCGCCCTGGGCCAACATCAGACGGATCAGAGCAACCTCGGCAGGCAGGCCGAAATCGGGGTCCCGGGTCAATTCGTTCAGGAAAACTTCCAGCTCGTCCGTGCGCTTTTGGCCCGCAAGCATATGCGCCCTAAGTTCTTTTGATTGCCGCAGAACCTGAGGATCGTCCATATCCCGCAATGTGCGCAGGACGATATCGAGCCGGTCCCAATCCGGTTGGCTCAGATAGACCTCGCCCAATGCAATCAGCAGATCCGCATTGTCCGGAGCCCGTCGCAAGGCATCGACCAGAATGCCTTCAGCAATTGTCGGGTCATCGCCAGCCAGCAGATACCGGGCATAGTTCAAGGATTCAGCGGGGGCGCTCTGGGAAAGCTCTGTGGCCAGTGCCAGCATTTCGCCGGTCAGTTCGCGGTCACCATTGCGTTCATGTGCCTTGGCCATCAGCGTTGCAAGATGCGGATCCCGCGGGGCTTCGCCAAGTGCTTCGCGCAGAAGAAGGATGGCATCGCCGGTGTTGTCATCCTCGATCAGCCATGCGGCCTTCAGTTTGGCGGCCTCGACCTCGGTGGGGTCTTCGGCCAGCACTTTCTCGACCACGGCCCGCCCGGCTTCATCCTGCCCGGATACAAACAGCATCCGCGCATATTCCACTTCGCTCTGGCGGGTTTGGGTGGTCCGCTCGGCATTCTCAAGCAGGGCCTGCATTTCTGTCAGGGCCTCCTCGACGTTGCCCGAACGGAACTTCAGCGCAGCGCGCATGGTCTGAAACTGAAAGGCGTGCACATCACTGGCCGCGACGATCGCATCCAACTCGGAAATGGCCGCATCCGCACCCCGGTGATCGTTCAGAAAAGCGATAAGCCGCTGAACCGAAAGCGTTGTTTCTGCTGTTGGATCGGCTCGCGCCCGCAAGATATCTTCGGCGGCATCCAGATTGCCGTTGTCGATGTGATGTTCGACCAGCAACTGTTCCACGCTGGTGTCGCCGGGAAAGACCTGCATCATATGCGTGAGTTGCTTTTCGATCTCTGCGGGATTGGACAGCTCCTGCAGCGCACGCAGCCTGATGGCGTAAAGACTGCCGTTCTTAGGCGCGAATGTCAGCGCGGTGTCGGTTTCGTCCACAACTCCCTGCCAGTCCTCGCTCCGGACCAGATGGTCGATGACCGTCTGTCGCGCGGTGATCAGGTCGGGATTGGTATTCAGCATTTCGCGGGCTGTATGGACGGTAAATTCCGCCTCGGCCTCATTGCCGGTCGTGACCGCCTGAGTATAGGCCAGCGTGTTGTTGAGGGATTGGATCACGATATCATCGGGGGCCAGCGCCAGCGCGGCTCCGGCATGGCGCTCCAATTCTTCCCAGTTGCCCAGATCCAGAGCCATTTCAGCCAGCGCCTGATGTCCTTCGAGATTGTCCGGATATTGTTCGACCAGCAAAAGATACTGACCATAGGCGATCTGAGCATTGCCGCGTTCACGCTCCAGGCGGGCAAAGGTCAGGCGGGCATCTTTATGCTGGCCGTTCAGCTTGAAGACATTCTTGAATTCGACCAGCGCGCGTTCGACATCCCCGTTTTCCAGATGAGCAAGCCCGGTCTGGTAATGCGCTTCCGCGCGTTCTTCGGCGGTGTCACAGGCGCTTAGAAACAGAGTGGCGGAGAGCAGGAGGACCGCCAGCGTTTTGCCAAAAGGGGTGTTGGTCGATGTCATTGTTGTGTCTCCCGCAGGGCCTGACGTGTCCAGACAGCGCCCGCCCGGGTCCATCCCTGTGCCATGTTACGGCGATGTCAGCAGCCGGTGCAGCGCAATACGACCGTAACGGTCCGGGCCAGAATGGACAGATCGGTGCCAAAGGACATGGTCTTCCAGTATTCGGAATCGTGATAGGCCCGTTCGGCAAATGTTGACTGATTGCGCTTGGAGACCTGCCACAGACCCGAGATGCCAGGGCGCATGGAGTAGTAAAGCTTGCTGGGGTACAGCTCTTTTTGGGTTTCCATCATGGGGCGGGGGCCGACAACGGACATTTCGCCGACAAGGACGTTCCAGAATTGCGGCAATTCATCCATAGAGGACTTCCGAAGGAACGGGCCCAGCTTGGTAATCCGCGGGTCATCGCGCAGCTTCTGGTTGAGGTCCCATTCGGCCCGCGCTTCGGGGTTCTCGGCAAGGTGCTTTTCCAGAACGGCCTCGGCGTCGTGAACCATGGTGCGCAGTTTTAGCAGGTTGAAGCTCTTACCGTTCCGACCGACGCGTTTCTGGCGATAAAACGGGGTGACACCCTGACACAGCAGCAGGATGGCAAACATCAGAATCAGCGGAACAACGAAGGGTGCCGACAGCAACACGAAAGCAACATCGAAGATGCGCTTCCCACCATTTCTGTAAAACCCCGACCCGTGCGCCACGACAGGCATAACCGGAGTTTTAGGGTAGCCAGGGTTGGCCACCTCTTTCGAATGAATTGTCACTATATAACCCCCCGGCACACACAAACACCCAAAACACCACCTACTCAACTCAGGAACTAGCTATGCTCAACCTCAACTTATGTATAAAAAATGTTATACATTTATATCAATTTAGCTCTGCCGATACCAACAACACTTGGCAGACTTCCACGGAACAATTCTTAACAAATTCCAAACCACATGCCAAACAATAATCATGTGACAGGACCCTGGCTGACCACCAGAACCGCTGTTTTAAAGGGGTGATTTAGGGGCTTCGCTCTTCTTACTTTGGTACGAGGACCCAGAAG
The DNA here is from genome assembly GCF_013112245.1 of Ruegeria sp. HKCCD4315. Lineage (NCBI taxonomy): Bacteria > Pseudomonadati > Pseudomonadota > Alphaproteobacteria > Rhodobacterales > Roseobacteraceae > Ruegeria > Ruegeria sp. HKCCD4315. The sequence continues at coordinate 30,769 of NZ_WVRN01000004.1, forward strand.
TTGTGTCAAATGGAGCTACAATGATGAAATTTACGTTAATTTGATCTCAAAAAGGTATTAATGAGTGGGCGTCCGCCCGCATGGGCCTTAGGCATGTGGTGCCAGGATTGACACTATTTTGAGCAGTTTTTGAAGGAGGCTTCCGGAAACAATCACCCTGATTAGCATTGATTGAATTTGCCTGAGAGGGCTTTTAACGCATGTAACTGTTAGGGGTGTGACATGTCTTGATTTTATGGCACGCTCGTCACTAAGTACTTTTGGTTCATGTGATATGTTAGTGTCTGTAAGGGTTTTCTGGTGGTTCAGAGTGTTAAGTTGGATGATTTCCGAGAAACCAGAACCGGGTGTGACAAAGCGGAAGGCGACCGTGCGACCATGGTTCCCAAAGACGGATTTTACCTAGATTTCTTTGGACTGGACCGGCGCCCTTTCACGCTGCTGCCGGACCCCGGGTTCATGTATTGGTCGCCGCTGCACAAGCGCGGCTATTCGGTGTTGCAGTTCGGAATCATGAGCTGTGCCCCCATCACTGTCCTGACCGGTGAGATCGGGGCCGGGAAGACCACCCTTGTGCAACACTTGCTGAGTGAGATGGAAGATTCGATCACGGTAGGGTTGATCTCGAACGCGCAGGGGGGGCGGGGCGAGTTGCTGCAATGGGTGTTGCACGCTCTTGGGTTGCCGATCGAGAATGACGCCAGTTATGTGCAATTGTTCCGGGCGCTTCAGGATTTTCTGGTCTCTGAATATGCCGAAGGCCGCCGCGTGGTGCTGATCTTTGACGAGGCGCAGAATCTGACGGTCGAGGGATTGGAAGAAATCCGTATGCTGACCAATATCAACGCAAACACGGATGAGCTGATCCAGCTGGTTCTGGTCGGGCAGCCCGAGCTGCGTGATCTGGTTCTGGATCCCAAGATGCGACAGTTGACGCAACGGGTCGCGGCAAGCTTTCATTTAGAACGCATGGATGAAGAGTCGGTCGACCATTACATCAGGCACAGAATGAAGATTGCCGGCGGGTCGGGTGAGGAGTTCACGGAAGCCGCTTGCAAACAGGTCTTTCAGCAAACCAGGGGCGTGCCGCGGCTCGTAAACCAGTTCTGCGACTTTGCGCTGCTTTATGCCTGGACCAATGAGACCAAGGATATCGACGAACATATCGTCAGCCAGGTCGTTCAGGATGGTGTATTTTTTGGTGGAAACTCGCTTGAGAAGGAGCTGACAGTCTGAAATGGGCCCCGTTCGCTATTACTTTTCCATTTTCCTGAGACGGTTTCCGTATTTTCTGATCGTTGCTCTGATTGTGTCTGTGGCGTCGATCATCATCGCCAGAGCTTTGCCTCCAACATATGAATCCCAGATGCGGTTGATTGTCGAATCCCCGCAGATTCCTGGCAACCTGGCGGCCAGTACCGTGAACACATCTGCGGCCGAGCAATTGCAAATCGTAGAGCAGCGTCTGCTGACGCGCCCGGTTCTTTTGGACATTGCGCGCAATTTTGAGGTTCTGTCTGATCAGCAAGAGGCAACGCCGGACCAGATCGTCGATACCCTGCGCCGGAATACACATATCCACATCAGCACTGGCCGCAATCAGGCCAGCTTGATGACCATCGTCTTTGAGGCGCGTTCAGGCGCGATCGCGGCCGGAGTGCTGAACGAATACCTGACCGAAATCCAGAAGCTGGATGTCTCGTACCGTAAGGGGCGAGCGTCCGATACACTGGAATTTTTTGAACAGGAGGTCGAGCGGCTGAGCGATGAGCTGGACAAGCGCAGCGCCCGGATCCTGAAATTCCAGAATGAAAACTCGGATGCGCTTCCCAGCAGCCTACAGTTCCGCATGGCCCAGCAAGGCACATTGCAGACCAATCTGGAACAGACCGACCAGCAGATATTTGCGCTCAAAGGTCAGCGCGAGAAACTGCTGAGCATCTACAGTTCGACCGGACAGATTGTCGGTGTGGGGCAGCAAGCTCAGACTCAGGCCCAACAACAATTGGCGCAACTGCGCAACCAGCTGGACAATCAGTTGGTGCTGTATTCGGAAAGCAATCCGCAGATCAAACTGTTGCGCGCCCACATCGAACGACTGGAAGACGTCGTTGCCGCCGAACAGGCCGCCGGCAGTGTGCCTGCCGATACGCAGACGGGGAACTCGGCGCTCGATATTCAGCTGGCGCAGCTTGATTCGCAGATTGCCGCCGAGGAAGATAAACGCGCCGTGATCGAAGAACGCCTTACAGATTTGACCCTGACGATCGACCAAACCCCGGCCAATGCAATTACGCTGGCCGAGTTGCAGCGCGATCACGATAATATCCAAACCCAGTACAATAACGCTGTGACACGCCTTGCCTCGGCATCAACGGGCGAACGGATCGAAGTAACCTCTCAGGGACAGCGGATTTCGGTGATCGAATATCCGGTGGTCCCAAGCGGCCCGACCAAACCCAACCGCCTGATGATCGCAGGGGGCGGAACGGTGTTTGGCATCGGGCTGGGGCTGGGGCTGATCGTGTTGCTTGAGCTATTGAACCGTTCGGTCAGGCGGCCCGAAGATCTGATCAATAAACTTGAGGTGTGGCCGATTGCGACCATCCCTTACATGCGTTCGCGCAAAGAGGTGATCGTTTACCGCCTGGCCTGGATCGCGGTGATCCTGGCCATCATGGTTGGTGTTCCGGCGGCGGTGTGGGCTGTCCACACGTATTATCTGCCCCTTGATCTGATCGCCGAACGTGTGATGGATAAATTGGAGGTTCGCTGGTGATGTCTGTTCTGTATATCCTGAGGAGGGTGTGATGGACCGTCTTCAGCAGGCGATTCAAAAGGCCCGTGAAGAGCGGGAAAACCGGCAGATTCCGCCGCAGCAAGCACCTGAAGAGTTTCAGGTTGAACCCGAGGAAAGTGGTGCCGATCCCTGGGCAGCTGTGCCCGAGATCAAGATCAAGCCGCGCCTCATTTCCAGAAACCGTCTGGTCTCTTATGGGGGCGGTCAGGCAGCTGGATCTTATGACATGCTGCGCACCAAAATGCTGCAGCAGATTCTGTCAAATGGCTGGCGTCGGGTGGCGCTGACCTCTCCGTATAGCGGTTGTGGGAAAAGCACGGCGGCGGCCAACCTTGCCTTCAGTCTCGGGCGGCAGGCAGACCTGAAAACGATTGTGATTGATCTGGACCTGCGGCGCAGAGGGCTGGCCGATATCCTGCAGCAGACCGGCGAACACAGTATGGCGGATGTTTTGCAGGGATCTGTAGCGTTCCGGGATCATGGCCGCCGCCATGGCAGCAACGTGATTTTCGGGTTGAACTACGCCCAGACCCGCAATCCGGCCGAAATTCTGCAGAGCCGGCGCGCCATCGAAATTCTGGAAGAGATCGAGGCGGAATTCAAACCGGACATTATTCTGTTCGATACGCCCCCCTTGATGGTGAGCGATGACAGCCACGGGTTCCTCAAGAATGTCGATTGCGCGTTGCTGCTGGCGGCAGCTGAAGAAACAAGTATCGATCATATCGACGTCGCAGAACGGCAGCTGGCCGAACTGACGCAGGTTATGGGGATCGTCCTGAACAAATGCCGCTATATCAGCGGAGCTTTCGGCAATGACCAAGGTTACTACTGAAACACACCCGGCTGACGCGGTCATCATCCCGCATTACAACGACATTCCCAGGCTGGAACGCTGTCTGAGTGCCTTGACGGACAATGATATTTCCAACACGGAAATCATCGTTGTCGACAATGCCTCTCCGGTGTCTCTGGATCAGATAAGCCGCGCCTTTCCCAAGGTGCGGTTTGTGGTGGAAACCCAAAAGGGCGCGGCCCATGCCCGCAATCGCGGCGTTGCCGAGACCACGGCCCCGCGGTTGTTTTTCATCGACGCCGATTGCGTTCCCGCCTCCGATTGGCTGACGGTTGGGCGCAGGATTGCCGACAGGGCCGACCTGATCGGGGGGCGCGTTGATGTCTTTGACGAAACCCCGGCGCCCCGCAGTGGTGCCGAAGCATTCGAGGCGGTCTTTGCCTTCAATTTCCGCAGATACATCGAAGTTCAGGGCTTTTCAGGCGCAGGTAATCTGCTGACTCGGCGTGACGTGTTCGACGCAATCGGCGGGTTCCTTAACGGTGTGTCCGAAGATCGGGAATGGACCATGCGTGCTGTGTCCCGTGGCTATAGCCTGATCTATGAAGACGATTTTCGGGTCAGTCATCCATCACGCCAGGATTGGCCTGCGCTCAAGGCCAAGTGGCGTCGAACCACGCAAGAAGCGTATCAACTGAACGGAACCGATCTGTCCGCGCGTTTGCGGTGGGCGTTGCGTGGTTTAGCCATGCCTGCAAGTGCGGTTGTGCATACGCCCAAAGTGTTGGCCAGCAATAAGCTGGGCTCGGCGGGTGAAACCATGCGGGCGGTTGCGACCCTGATCCGGCTCAGATGTACACGCATGGTCTGGATGCTGCTTCAGGCCGCCGGCGGCAGGATCTGATCTGCGACCAATAAAAAAGGGCCGCATCAGCAGCCCTTTTAACATAACATCTGTTATGAAGCTTCTTTTACACCGTCTGGCGACGACGCATCAGCGCCAGCCCACCCAAGGCGGTTAGCAGCAGCATGCCACCTGCTGGCAGCGGAACCGCCGAGACATCGAAGTCAAAGCCGATCACCCCACCGTTGGTCGGTGCGGTCGATCCCGCCCACGAGAACACAAGTGTTTGGCTCAGACTGGTTGATGCGCTGCTGAACAGCGTGTTGAGCGTTGTCTGAAGGCCGTTGCCCAGAATCGCGCTTGTTGCAAACACGTTCGATGGGTTGGCTGTATCAACCCAGCTCATCGTCAGGCCAGTGAACAGGCCAAAGACATTGATCGTAACCGATGCGTTTGCTTGCCCAATCAGCGGATCAACCGGTGATGTGAAATTCACCGCATAAGATCCCGGCCCGCCAGGGCTGGTTGCCGTTCCAATAAACAGCGGGTCTGACTTGATATCGTAAGTCCCGCCTGCGCTGACCACTGTCACGGCGCTTGCTGCGCTGCTCATCAACACAACCGCTGCAAGCGCGACCAGCATGGTCTTTAAAGATTTAAACATCTATTCCACCCTCGTTAACTGTCGCGGTGAGGTCTGCCACATCTAAACCCATCGTGACGCACACTCCCTTAACTTGAACTCTACCCACTCTTTTGACACATATCGAGTGTTTTTCTGCGAAATATGTCATTTATATGGCCACTTAGGGGGTCTTGAGGCCACAATGAATTAAGTTATCAGCATCTGTTTCCAAATATTGAACAGTCATTTGGGGTCGGCGCGACTTAAAACCTCTCACTCTGAGAGCTGATTCTCGAGTGAATCAGGTTCAAACAGTTGAAGAAAGGCCATCTTTTAACGGCCCAAAATTCGAAGGCGACGCGGTCATGCGTGTGCAAGCCGCATTTCGGGGAAAGTTGCAGGGATTGCACGTCCTATTTCCACGAAAAAATTACAATGAGCTGCAATTTTATTTATTGTTTCCCGTCGTGGAGATGATCAGTAGAGTAAAGCACATCAACTGAGGAAAAAGCGCGAAATTATAGGGCTTTTGTAATTGTTCTTCGTTGCACGGAAAACTTCGTGTAGCTTTGGCAAGGTGATATTCTGAGTATGGGCGTTCAACTCTGCAGTCCGGATATATTCTTTATCCATTGTTACGCCTGATCGATTTTAAAAACGCCAGTACCGGATGGTGCGGTCTGGCGCATAGCTGCTGAGACCGCTGATGGATGCGTCTGATTTTTATCCTGATTATTTTTTCGATGACAAACATGCGACCCCCAGCGAGCGCCTGCAGGGCGGGCAGCAAACTCTTAAGCCCTGTATCTGGCTGATTACCCTGGCAACGTCCCACGACGTTGTGGCGTGGAAGTGACCTCGAAAAGCATAATAGGGCCGCCGCGTTGGTTCGGGGGGCTGCTGTTGCTGGCCGCAACAGTCATCGCCTGCCTGACCGTGCTGACCATCAATCGCGGCCCTCTCGTCTATTTCGATACCGGCAGTTATTTCCGGCAGGGCAACATTGCCTTGTCCATGATCCTGCCTGCGCCTGCACCGCAGGATGGGATAGTCGCCCAATCCCCCGGTGCGGCGGCGGGAAAGGATGATGATGAAACTGCGGGCGGGTCACGTTCAATCGTATATGGCTTGCTGGTGGCCGCATTCTGGCGCGTGGATGCATTGGGTGGGGTTGCGGTCGTTCAGCTAACACTGCTGTTGCTGGCGGTCTGGTTGGCAGTGCGGTTGCTTGAACGCAGCGCCCCCACAGGGCGTACGCCTATTGTGCTGATCACCCTGCCCCTGCTGGCGGCTGCGACAACGTCACTGCCCTTTTATGTGGCTTATATCATGCCCGATATTTTCACATCGGTCATGCTGATCTTGATTGCTGCGGTGGTCGCATCGGGCCGGCAGATACAGATTGGCGAAGTGCTGGCCATTTTTGCGCTTGGCCTTTTTGCGGTCGTCCTGCACCCATCGCATCTGGGTATCGCGGTTTTGATGTTCCCCTTGACCGTACTGGCCGCTGTGTTGCGCATCGGACAGGGCCGCTGGCTTGCAGTCGGGTTCATGATTTTTCTGTCCGGTCTTGCCATGGCAGAGCGCAAAGTGTTCGAGGTGGCCGTTGAAACCGCCACCCAGAAAGAGGTGGTTTACACGCCTCACATAACAGCCAGGCTGATCGTGGATGGCCCTGGAATGGCATATCTGGATGACGTATGCCCATCATCCGAGCTGGCGACATGTGCGCTGCACGAAGCTCTGTCCTGGTCCGATGACCCCTATCGTCTGACCGCTTCGCATATCATTTTTGAGCGCTCCGAGAACCTTGGCTCGTTCCGCCTGATGACGGCAGAAGATCAGCAGGCTGTTGCCTTTGAGCAGCGCGATTTTTTCCTGCGCGTTCTGACGGCACGCCCCATTGGCACCGTGTTGGCGCTGGCGGGCAACGCCACCGAGCAGTTGCTGACCAACAGCGTCGTGATGACCATCCCGAATGACGTGGTGGTCAGTAATGTAAAATCATTGTCCGGGTTGCCGGAAGGCCAGTTCGACGTTTTGGATGACACCGTACTGACGGCGGATCAGGGTTGGATCGGGCCACTGGATACGGTTCATGCGGTGATCTACCTGATCTCTGCCGCCATAGTGGTTGGGCTGATTATCTGGCCCGGGCAGGTGGCCACACCCTTCAGGGTCTTTGCACTGTTTCTGCTGCTTGGAATTGCGGTCAACGCACTGGTCTGCGGAGGGGTGTCACAGCCTGCCCCCCGATACGGTGCCCGCGTGATGTGGCTGTTGCCTTTTGCGGCCACCCTGCTTCTTCTTGTCCGGCGCCCCAAGGCGCTGCGCTCCGTTTCCGCTGAGGATCCATGATGTCCAACCCGTCTTTTTCCATCACTGTGGTCATGCCGGCTTATAACGCCGAACATCTGCTGCCTCGTGTCCTGCCGCCCCTTCTTGATATGCTGAAGGCTGATCAGGTGCAGCAGGTTCTGGTGGTGGATGACCAATCCCCCGACAGCACGGCCGCGCTGGCGCGCGACATGGGCGCAACCGTTCTGACCACTCCGGTCAATGGCGGCCCCGGCGCGGCCCGCAATCTGGCTGCACAGCACGCCACGGGCGATATCCTGTGGTTTGTGGATTCCGATGTCATCGCCTGGCCGGACGGGCCCGAGCATATTCGCCGGGCGATGTCCGAAGACAATGTTGGCGCCGTGTTCGGATCTTATGACGATGCCCCGGATGGGCAGGCCTGGTTTTCACGCTACAAGAACCTTCTGCACCGCTATCACCATCAGCGGGCCCGCCGCGAGGCGCGCACTTTCTGGGCCGGGTGTGGTGCCATCCGGCGCGATGTGTTTCTTGAGGTCGGAGGCTTTGATGTCAAAACCTACGAGGTCCCCTCGATCGAGGATATCGAGCTGGGTTACCGGATCGCGGCCACCGGCCGCCGTATCCTGGTCGAGCCGCAATTGCAGGGCAAACATCTGAAAGTCTGGACCATCCGCAACAGCCTGAGCACGGATATCTTCTGCCGCGCCCTGCCCTGGGCCCGGCTGATGATCTCGCGCGAGGGGCTGACAGATGACCTGAACACCTCGATGGCCGAGCGGGCGCGGGCTGCAATTGCGGGGCTGTTGCTGTTGTCGCTTCTGGCTTTGCCGTTCTGGCCGGGGGCCTGGCCCCTGCCCTTGCTGTTGCTGACGGCGGCCCTGATCGCCAATCTGGATCTGGTGCGCGCCATGGCTGGACATGGCGGGCCATGGTTTGCATTCAAATGCCTGCTCTACCATCAGGTCTATTACGTCTATTCCGCCACCGTCTATGTCTGGTGCCTGTTCGAATATCACGTGCTGGGGCAGAAGCAGAAGCTGCGCGTCACACGCGGATAGATGCATTTGATCTTGCCCCGCCAAGGCCGTCGGTGGCCGAGTCGGTTCGGGCCGGTTTGCGGTGCTTGCGCGCATATTTTTTGCACAATGGGCGCAATGCCGCAGAATTGTTGAAAGAACGTGCATTGCCTCTCGGCGTTGGCCTTTGATTTCTGCATAGCAAATCGCGATCTGGCCCCGGTACGGGGCAACGTATCTCAGAACAGCGGCAAGCCGAGCCCGCGAAATAAAAGGGCTTACTCTACGCCCTACTGTCTTTCTTTATATTTTCAAGGGCTTGTTGTACCGCTAACATAGCCAGGCTCGCTCTTCTCAAACGACCTCGGTTTCCATCCCGAACCCGGGCCTGACCACCCCCGCCCGACAGATCGTTTGCAGGCGTTATCGCGCCAGCTCAGGGTGGGCGGAACCGGTTTTAAAATGTCTGCGCATTAATTTCGGCGGGACACAGGAATTTGTTGTGAAAGCGGGGGAACCTCCTGTAGTTTGAAGGCAGAAATTTGTGTGTGACATTTAGTGTGGGTATGAGTGATTTGACCAAAGATACAATTCCAGTCGTCGTCATTGGCGGAGGCCCCGCTGGCCTGACCGCAGCATACGAACTCCAGAAGTTGAGCGACAAGCATGTGCCGCAGGTCTATGAATCCTCGGACATGGTCGGAGGCATCTCGCGTACCGAAACCCATAATGGGTATCGTTTCGACATTGGTGGGCATCGGTTCTTCACCAAGGTGCAGGAAGTCGAAGACATGTGGCACGAGGTGATGGGCACGGATTTCATTACCGTGCAGCGCCTGAGTCGCATTTTCTATCGTGACAAGTTCTACGATTACCCGTTGCGCATTTTCAACGCGCTGGGAAATATCGGCCCGTACGAGACGTATAAGATCATTGGCAGCTTCGTTAAGTGGAAACTGCGTCCCCGACCGCAGGAAGACACGTTTGAAGACTGGGTCGTCAACCGCTTTGGTGGACGTCTCTATATGCACTTCTTCCACAGCTACACCAAAAAGGTCTGGGGTATTCCGCCCTCTGAAATCCGTGCCGACTGGGCTGCGCAGCGGATCAAGAATCTGTCGTTGCCCAAAGCGGTCTGGAACGCGATTTCGGGGGCCAATGATACGGCCAGCCTGATCGAGGAATTCCAGTATCCCCGTCTGGGCCCCGGTATGATGTGGGAAAAGACCCGCGATCTGATCCGGGAAAAAGGCGGCAGTGTCGAAACCCATTCCGAAGTGACTCAGGTCAACCGGGACGGCAACCGCGTGACCTCGATTGACGTGCGCCACTGGAATGAAGACGGCGAGAAATGGACCGAGCGCGTCGAAGGCGAAGAATTCATCAACTCGATGGCCGTGCGCGATCTGATCCATGCCTTTGATCCGCCACCGCCGCCCGAGGTGATCGAAGCCGCGGACCGTCTGCGGTATCGTGACTTCCTGATCGTGACCCTGATCCTGGATCACGCGGATCCGTTCCCGGACAACTGGATTTATATTCACAGCCCGAAGGTGAAAGTGGGCCGGATTCAGAACTTCCGGGCTTGGTCGGCAGAAATGCTGCCGGATCAGAACACCTCGTCCATCGGGATGGAGTATTTCTGCCAGAAAGGCGACGGGCTGTGGTCTTCGTCTGACCAAGAGCTCAAAGAACTGGCCAGCACCGAGCTTGAAAAGCTGAACCTGGCAAATGCTGACACGGTCGTCGATTATTCAGTGATCCGGCAGCCCAAAGCTTATCCGGTCTATGATGGTGAATACAAAGAAGCCCTGGATACGGTCAGCGACTGGCTGAAAACGCTCGAAAATTTCCAGACCGTCGGGCGCAACGGGCTGCACCGTTACAACAACCAGGATCACTCGATGCTGTCGGCCATGTATGCGGCGCGCAATATCATGGGCGAAGACAATGACGTCTGGGACGTCAATGTCGAACGGTCCTATCACGAGGAATTCGAAGCCAAGCCCGAAAAGAAACGCGCAGCAAACGCGCAGCTCAAGAAAAAGGGCGCTGTCCTCGAATGATCAAAGGACGGAGGCGAACCATATCGCCCCCGCTAGGCTCATCTGATGAACAGACGGGTCATCTCCTTGGTCTTTTCGGGGTCGCTTTGCCCGGCGTTCTTGCGCCTCTGGCCAGTGTCCCGTTTAATGTTTCGTAAAAGTATCTGACGGCCTGGTTTCGAATGAATCGCAAGTTGCGCAATCTCTTGTTCACGCTGCACACCTGGCTGGGTCTGCATTTTGCGATCTTTTTCTTTTTTCTGTTTCTGACCGGATCGCTGCTTGTAATCGGGGTCGAGCTGGAATCGGTCGGTCGCCCCGCCGTCTGGACCACTGCCGCCAAAGAGGATCGAACTGTCAGTTTTGGGGAAATCTATAGTAATATCAAAGAGGTTTACCCCGAAAGTGTGGTCCAAACCATCACCAAGCACCCAACCCCCTGGTTCGTAGACCGCAGCGAAGGCCGCACTGGTTGGGGGGAGCAGGTGAATTACTGGACCGATCCCGAAACCGCAGAGGTTGTGCAGGTGACGCGCTATCCCGGTTTTGACAGGATTCTGCGGGAGCTTCACGTCAAACTGCTCTCGGGTCAAAGCATCATCTACAAGGCCGTGGCGGCAACCTCCATTGTGGTTCTGTTTCAGATCATAAGCGGGCTTATTACGTATAGACGTTTCTGGAAGGGATTCTTCCGGCGGCCCAGACAAGGGGCCGACTCCCGATCATGGGCCGGCGCGATGCACCGGTTGACCGCTGTCTGGACAGCGCCCTTTCTCATTATCAGTGCTGTCACAGCCTTCTTTTTCATGTTGAGCGATTTCGGGATTGACGGTTTCAGGCCAAAACCTGAGCCGTCCGTTGAACGCGAGACCCGGTTACCACCCGACTTCGGGGCCGCCATCCTTGATCAGGCAGAAGCCCGCGCCCGCGAGGCCCTGCCCGGATTTGAACCCCAAAGCGTGGCACTTCCTGTCAGGAAATCGGACGGTCTCAGCTTTTCGGGCCACCTGCCCAGCATTCCCGAGATCAGGGGACCCAGCATCGTGACAGTTGATCCCGTGACATTCGAGATCCTGGGGGCCTTCACCCCCTATGACAACACGCACATTGCCCGCTGGCGTCATGTGATAGATGAACTGCACTATGGCTATTGGGGTGGGATCTTTTCAAGGGGGCTCTGGATTGCTCTGGGGCTTGTTGCAACCGGTGTCGCGTTCACCGGCGCTTTGATTTTTGCCACCCGGCTGACCTCGGATGCCGCGCAATATGGTCCGCTCAGACGCATCTGGCGTGGTCTAGGGATTTTCCGCTGGGCCTATGTGCTGTTGGTGCTGGGAGTTCTGGCAGGCGGTTATGTGAATTACGGCCCCATCTCTTACAAAAGGGCTGGCATTCTGCCGGAAAAGGCCCCGGCATCCCTGGCCTATCTGGTGCTGGACGACCCGCTCAGACGTGGAACCCCGCTCGACGTCGAACTGCGGATCGGCGCGCCCGAGGTCGACACTGCATCGGTTGAAATCAACGGGCGCACAGCGCAGTCGCTGACGGTGACACCCGCAGGTCAATCTGCACACGCCTATTTCCAACTCGACCCGGCAGACTCATCCAACGATGTGATCGTGCAACTGGTTGAAACAAACGGAAGGACACAAACCATCACTTTCCGCCTGGGGCAGCCAATCTGGTAGACTGCGTTTCAAGCGGAAGATCTCTGTCGCATGCAATCTGAACAGGTACAATTCTTGACGCCGAAACGATCTAATTTGGTCAATTTTATTGTCTACGTTCAGTCAACATGTGGTTGAATGAAACACGCAAGACACGGAATTAAACCAGTTCCCCTTTGTCCTTGGGTATTCTGCAAGCGGAGCGGGTTAAATGAATTATGAATATAAAGGGTTTCTGTTTACATGAATAAAGTCGCAGAACGGATCGATGCAGACAGCACCGCAACCAGTAAAGCGGCTGCGACAGATGTCGAAGGCATGAGCCTGAGCGTGGTCATCCCCGCGTTCAACGAGGAAAACGCCGTACGTCACACAGTCGAGGATGTGCGCACCCACCTTGAACCGCTGGGCATCCCCTACGAGATCATCGTGGTGGACGATGCCAGCCAGGACAACACCCGCGCCGAGGCCGAAGCCAGTGGAGCCACCGTTACCTTCAACGATGTCAATTCCGGTTATGGCGCCAGCCTCAAGCGTGGGGTGCGGATGGCGCAGTATGAATATGTCGCCATTCTGGATGCCGACAGCACTTATCCCGCGCGTTACCTGCCGGGTATGTTGGCCATGTGCCGCGATCAGGACATGGTGGTCGGCGACCGAGGTGCCGCGATGAAAAACGTGCCGCTGCTACGCAAACCGGCCAAGAAATTCCTGTTCGCCTTTGCGTCGTTCCTGGCCGAGCGCAAGATCAACGATCTGAACTCGGGCCTGCGTGTGTTCCGTAAATCCGAGCTGATCCCGTTCCTGCCGCTTCTGCCGCAGAACTTTTCGTTCACCACCACGATCACGCTGTGCATGACGTCAAATGGCAAGCGGATGATCTATACGCCGATCGAATATGGTAAACGGGTGGGCAAGTCGAAAATCCGGCCGATCGATTTTCTGAACTTTATCATCCTGATCCTGCGTATCAGCACTTTGTTCAACCCGCTGCGGGTGTTCATCCCACTGGGTCTGGCGTTTTTCACGCTGGGAACGGTGAAATTCATTGTCGACATGTTCTACTGGAACCTCAGCGAAACGGCAGTGTTCTCGTTCCTGGCGGCGATCATGATCTGGTCGCTGGGGCTGATCGCCGACATGATCTCGCGGCTGCATCTGAGACCCTGACAGGAGCGGCGGGATGTTTTCCGATCCAAGTCAACGGCGCTGGCTGATCCGGGTTGCCGGATCGGTCGTGGTGCTGGCGATCCTGTTCTGGATTCTGCCGACCGAGGCGATTTTGGCAGCGCTGAAAGCCATCCCGGTCTGGGTTTTTGCCTGCGTGCTGGCGCTGTTTCTGCTGGCCCATGTTGCGGCGGCGCTGAAATGGTGGCTGCTGCTGGGGCGCGGGTTTGCGGCCCCGCTGGCCATCCGGGCGCATTTTGCGGGGCTGGCCGCCAACCTGTGCCTGCCGGGTGCGATTGGCGGCGACACAGTCCGCGCCGGTCTGGCGCAGGCAGCGATGAAGGACGGCGCGCGGGTTGTTGCGGGCGCAACCGTGGATCGGCTGATCGATATGGTGGCCCTGCTGACCCTGTCCTGTCTGGGGCTGGTCCTGACATGGGAAAGCGCTGCGGGCGGGCATATGATCTGGCCGGTGGCGCTGGTCTTGCTGGCGGCGCTGGCGGGCATGGTCGCTTTGCCGCGCCTGCTGCCCCTGCCCTGGCGCTATGTGCCGTCCCTGCCCGGCAAAGGCTTTGCTCATCGTCTGTCCGATGCGTTGGCTCAAATGGGCCGCAAGCCCGGAACGCTGGCCGTGGCCTTCATTGCATCTGTTCTGATTCAGCTGTTGTTGGTCTTGCTGGCCTGGTGGCTGGCCATCGCAGCTGGTGTCGATGTGGCCGCCGGACCATGGATCTTTGCCTGGCCACTGGCCAAGATCATTGCCGTGCTGCCTGTATCCCTGAACGGGTTGGGCCTGCGCGAGGCGACGCTGGCCGGTTTTCTCGCCCCCTTTGGCGCCAGCGCCGCCGCGGTCGTGGCCGCGGGGCTTGTCTGGCAGGTTGTTTTGTTTACGGCGGGCGGGTTTGGCGCGCTGGTTCTGACCATGTCCGGGATGCGGTTCAGCACTCCGGCAAGTTCCCAGAAGGAAGAGTGCAAGTGACGGATGTTTCCCAAAACCAAAGCGGCGATAAGCCCCATATCATCATTCTGGGGGCTGGACCGGCTGGCCTGGCCGCCGCCCACGCGCTGACTGGACAGGCCCGCGTGACCGTGATCGAACGTGCGCCTGTTGCGGGCGGCAATTCGGCCTCGTTCCCGGTTGAAGGCGTGATTTGCGACTATGGCTCGCACCGGTTTCATCCGGCGGCCGAGCCCGAAGTTCTGGCCGATGTAAAAGCCCTGCTGGGGGACGACCTGCTGCTGCGCCCACGCCATGGACGCATCCGGCTGGGCGGCAAATGGATTCACTTTCCGCTGAAACTGACCGATGCGCTGATGCGCCTGCCCAAACCCTTTGCCGCGTCGCTGATCGGGGACATGGCGCTAAAGCCCTTCCGCAAGAAAAGCGAAGGTCCCGAGACATTCTCGACCGTGCTCTATGACGGGCTGGGACCGACGATTTCGGACAATTTCTATTTCCCATACGTGCGCAAGCTTTGGGGACTGGATCCGGACAAGCTGGCGGTGAAACTGGCAGAACGTCGGGTCGGCAGCGGCTCGGTCGGCAAGATCCTGATGAAGATGCTGCGCCTGCTGCCGGGGCTGCGCAGCGAAACGGCGGGGCGGTTCTTTTATCCGCGCAAGGGGTTCGGACAAATCTCGGACGCGATGCGGAACAGTGCGGAAAGCAACGGTGCCAGCTTTCTGTTCAACACCGAGATCACCGCCATCGAGCGGGACGGCAAGCGTATCACCGGGTTGACGATCCGTGACGAAGATGGCGAGCGGCACATGACCGGCGATCTGATCCTGTCGACCATCCCGCTGACCGGGCTGACGCGCCTGATCGGTGACCCTCCGGTGGAAGTGGTCGAGGCTGCCCGCGCGATCCGGTTCCGCGGCATGATCCTGCTGTACCTGGTGCTTGAGACCGACCAGTTCACCGAGTTCGATGCGCATTACTTCCCCGAACTGTCGATCCCGATCAGCCGCATGTCAGAGCCCAAGAACTATAACGCCAGTGGCGAGCCGAAGGGCGTCACCGTTCTGTGTGCCGAGCTGCCCTGCGACCCGGATGAAAAATGGTGGTCCATGTCCGACGAGGAACTGGGGCAGG
The DNA here is from genome assembly GCF_013112245.1 of Ruegeria sp. HKCCD4315. NCBI lineage: Bacteria > Pseudomonadati > Pseudomonadota > Alphaproteobacteria > Rhodobacterales > Roseobacteraceae > Ruegeria > Ruegeria sp. HKCCD4315. The sequence goes on from NZ_WVRN01000004.1 coordinate 46,146, forward strand.
AATTCACCAAATGGCTGGGCCAGCTGGGCCTGCCCGTCACCGTACCGGTGCGCCGCTGCGAAACCCGGCGGCTGAGCCATGCCTATCCGGTTTACGATGTGGGCTATGAAGAGCGATTTGATACGGTGGATCAGTGGCTCTCAGATATGGACGGATTGCTCGTATTCGGACGGCAGGGGTTGTTTGCTCATGACAACACCCACCACGCCTTTGCCATGGCTTATGGCGCGGCGGATTGCATTGACGGCAAGGGCCATGTCGACCGCGCGAAATGGAACAGGTATCGCGAGGTCTTTGCCACCCATGTGGTGGAAGACTGACCCATGCCCGCCTGGCAGGCCGATATCCTGATGTATCATTCGATCTCGGATGCGCCGGGACCGACCTCGATTGCGCCCGAGGTGTTCAAGGCCCAGATGCAGGCGCTGGCGGCATCCGGCCTGCCGGTGGTCACACCGGATGCGCTGGCCAACCCGCCTGCCCCGCGCGTGGTCATCATCAGCTTCGATGACGGGTTCGAAGATTTCGCCGACACCGCCTGGCCGATCCTGCGCGATCATAATTTCACCCCGATCGTCTATCTGCCTTCGGGCCGGATGGGCGGCAGTGACAGCTGGGCCGGCGGACATGTCCCCCCGCGCCCGCTGATGGGCTGGGACAAAGTTGCGGCATTGGCCGAAGAAGGGGTCTGTTTCGGCGCGCATAGTATCAGCCACCCCGACCTCACCACGCTGGACCCTGAGGCGCTTGAAGACGAGATAACCGGCCCTGGTCAGGACATCACCGCCCGGCTGGATCAGCCCATTCGCCATTTTGCACCCCCTTATGGGGCATCGAACCCGGACATACGCGCGCGGGTCGCCCGGAATTACGACACCTCGGTCGGCACAAGGCTGGGCGTGGCAAAAGCGGGTGATGACATGCACGATCTGCCGCGGCTCGAGATGTTCTATTTCACCGACATCGCCCGCTGGAAGGCTCATCTTGCCGGGCGCGGCGGGCCCTATCTTGCGGCACGCAAACTGATGCGCAACGTGCGGGCGGCCATTCGGGGGAAGCCTTGGTGAGCAAACCTTTTTTATCCGCGACTATAGCCGGAGGCGCGGGACAGGTTGTACACTTCGGCACAGTGGTTCAGAACAAGTGACAGGTATATAGATATGCATATTCTGGTGACCGGCGGGGCCGGGTTTATTGGCTCTCATCTGACGGAAAGGCTGATCGGGGATGGCCATACCGTTACGGCTCTGGACGATCTGTCAACGGGGCTCATGTCCAATCTGGCCAGTGTTGCGGATCACCCCGGTTTCACCTTCGTCAAAGGCAGTATTCTGGATCGCCAGCTGGTCGCTGATCTGGTTGGACCGGCGGATGTGGTGTTCCACCTGGCGGCGGCCGTTGGGGTCAAGCTGATCATGGATGAACCCAGCCGATCGATCCTGACCAATGTTGCGGGCACGGAAAACGTTCTGGATGCAGCGCTGGTGGACAAGACACATACCTTCATCGCCTCCAGTTCCGAGGTCTATGGCAAAAGCACCAATTTCCCCTTTCAGGAAGAAGGTGATCTGACCATCGGCGCCACCCGCAACCTGCGCTGGTCTTATGCTTGCGCCAAGACGCTGGACGAGTTTCTGGCACTGGCCCATGCACGGGAATCCGATCTGCCTGTCACGGTGCTGCGGTTCTTCAACACCACCGGCCCGCGTCAGACCGGGCGTTACGGAATGGTGCTGCCAAATTTCGTCAAATCCGCGCTGGAAGGCGCGCCACTGATGGTACACGGCACTGGCGAGCAATCGCGCTGCTTCGGCCATGTGGCGGATGTGGTCGAGGCCATGTGCCGTCTGATGACCCTACCCGAGGCACGCGGTGACGTGTTCAATGTCGGCACCGATCAGGAGGTCACGATCCGCGCACTGGCCGAACAGGTCATTCGAACAACCGGCTCGACCTCGGAAATCCAATTCGTCCCCTATGACACCGTCTATCCCGAAGGGTTCGAGGACATGCAGCGCCGCCTGCCCGATGTCTCGAAACTGCAACGCGTCACCGGGTTCCGCCCGATGCGGACGCTGCAGCAGATCATCGATGATATCGTTGCCGAGATGACCCGCCCGGTTCCCGCATGAGGGCGCTTCTGTCGGTGCAAACGGGCCGCACCCCGTGACCGATCTTGTCATCGGGTCGGGGCCAGCAGGCGTATCGGTGGCCATTGCCCTTCTGAACCGTGGCCGTCAGGTTTTGATGATAGACGGAGGGGAAGAGCTTGAAGCCTCTGAACGGGAGCGCCGCGACCGGATGGCGGCCTCAGATCCTGAAGACTGGTCTGCGGCAGATATTCGGGCCTGGCAGGCCCCTCAGTTAGACACGCCGCCCGGACAGGTGCGCCGGTTCGGGTCCGATTTTGCCATGGTGTCGGGTACAGACACACTGGTTGCGCCGGATCAGATCGGATTGCGTGCCTCACATGCGGCGGGGGGGTTATCCAACCTTTGGGGCTCGGCGATCCTGCCCAACCGGGATGCAGATATCACCGACTGGCCGCTGAGTGCGCAGGATCTGGCACCGCATTACCGGGCGATTGCCAAATTTCTGCCGGTCAGCGGGCGAGAAGACGCCTTGCAGACCCTGTTCCCCGCCTTTCCGATGCAGCACCGGGTTCCACTGACCCCATCACCTCAGGCCGGGCACATTCTGCACCGTCTGGAGCACCACCAAAGCAATCTTGCCCGCTTGGGAGCCTCTGCCGGGATGGCGCGCCTGGCTGTGGATCCGGGTTGCCGCTACTGCGGCCAGTGTCTGCATGGGTGCCCTTGGGGGCATATTTATTCGGCCAGGCAAACACTTGAGGATCTGCGCCACCACACGGCGTTCCGCTACCGCAGCGGCCTTGCCCATGCTTTCGAGGAGCAGGCCGATCATGTCACCGTCCGGCTGGATGGCGGCGAGAAACTGAAAGCTGATCGCGTTTTTGTCGCCGCAGGCGTTCTGGAAACGGCGCGCCTGCTGTTGCTGTCTTCGGCGGATCCGGCTGCCCGCCTGCAATTGCAAGACAGCCAGCATTTCTTCCTGCCCAGTCTTCACCGCTGGCGCGCCCCGCGCCGCCCTGATCAGGTTCCCTATCACACTCTGCCGCAGATTTTCATCGAGCTGGATGACCCCGATCTCTCGCCCCATCTGGTGCACAGCCAGATCTATACCTGGAATGAGTTCTATGCCCAGGATCTGATCCGCAGCTATGGCGCAAAGCTGCCCGGATCGGCCCCTGTATGGCATATGCTGGCCCGGCGGTTGATCGTGGCGCAGGCGTTTCTGCATTCCAACCATTCGGCCCGTATTGATCTGACACTGGCCCCTGACGGGCGGCTTGTATCCAAGGTCCTGCCGAATGACACAACCGAACAGATCATGGCGCGGGCCACATCCCGGCTGGCGCAAGTGCTGAAACTGGCCGGGCTGACCCCGCTCAGCTTTGCCCGCCGCCCCGGCGATGTGGGGTCAAGCTTTCATGTCGGCGGCTCGGTGCCCATGGCCGAAACGCCCCGCGCAGGACAGTCGGATATTCTGGGTCGACCCAAAGGGCTGGCGCGGGTGCATCTGGTCGATGCCTCAAGCCTGCCCAGCATTCCGGCCACAACCATCACCTTTTCGGTCATGGCAAACGCCCACCGGATCGGAACGCTGGCCCCCTGACAGCAACGCTCGCCCGGGATGCTTATCCGGTACCGGTTTCAAAGGCCCCGCCCTCCAGTGCCGCGGCCAACTCTGGGTTTCCTGCATCATGCGCTGCGCGCGCAAGCGCTGCGCCATACGTCTCCAGCACGGGTGTTTCGTGCCAGATTTCCAGAAACGCCTGGCGTGCTGCAGCACCCTGTACCGCGCGCTGGTCGGGCTGGTGCTGAAGGTTACGCATTGCCGCGATCAGGTCATCCTCGGTTTCGAACAGCTCTCCGCCCCCTGCCCGCTGGACGATTTCGGGGAACGGGCCCAGCCGTCGGGCAATCACCGGTGTGCCCAGCCGGAAGCTTTCGATCAGGATGATGCCGAAGGTTTCATAACAAACCGAAGGCACAATCAGCCCCAGTGCGCCACGATAGTAAGCGTTCAATTCGTCAGGTGTCTTGCGGCCCAGGAACTTGATCCGGTCATTGCCTGCGGCCTGTGCCTTCAACTCATCCGCGTAATCACCATCGCCAAGGATCAGCAGATCGGCATCCGGGTAACGATCAAAGGCGGGGAAGACATCCTGCAACCCCTTGATCTTTTCCAGCCGACCGACAAACAGGAAATAGGGACGTTCATGCGCCGCCGGTTCCGGCAAGGCGCTCTGGTCCAGATCGGGCAGGAAATAGGGCAGTACCTGCATCTCCTGACGCAAGCCAAACTCGCGATGTTTGGCGCGGCTAAATTCGCTTTTGGCAATGATCAGATCCATGTGATCCAGCGCCCGGTCCAGTGCGCCGGTATAGCGCCACAACTGCGGCGGGCGTTTGTAATTCAGCACACAGCGCAAGCACTGGCGATCATCGCACAGTTCCCGCCCATGCCGCCAAAGAACGTGGGTTGGACAGACCAACCAGTGTTCATGCGCCTCATAGACTTTCAGCCCCTCTCCCATCGGCAACAGGCCGGGCCCGCCGATCAGCGAAGTGTTGTTGTGCCAGATGATATCCGGCTTCCGCTCGGCCAGTATCTCGCGGATGCGCGCGCCATGAATCACCGGGCGGCCCATCTGTTGGGTCAGCAGGTTCGACATCATGCCATTGCGGCTGCGCAATCCGATCCGACGCACCCCGTCAGGGGGCCCTTCGGGCTGCGGCTTGCCGCCCAGGATCAGATAGCTGTCTTCGTCATGCACCACCGTCACATCGTGCCCCCGCGCCACAAGCGCCCGGGCCATGCGCTGAATGCCAATGGCATCGCCGCCAAAGGAATAAGGGGGATAAAATGTAGTGAACATCAAAATGCGCAGGGACTGCATGTGACTCAAACCGGATTACCAATGACTTTCCGATATGAAAGCATGATCCATACCATGATCGAAAGATGGAACTTGCCCTGAAGCCCTGTTCACAGGCTGTGTTGCGGGCATGCTGCAAAGGAATGCAGCTTTTGTCCGCAGCTCAGTCAAGAAGACTGAAATAAAGCGCCTCGATCTGCCGATTGATGTGGTCTGGATCAAACCGGCTCTCTTTCGACCTGTCCAAGGCCCTGGCTGCCATGTCGGCGCGCTTTTGGTCATCTTCGAGAATATGCTCAACAGCCTGCGTGATCGCCGCGACATCGCCGATTGGCACACAGGCACCGACCGTATCATGCACCAGTTCGTGAACACCCGAACAATCGGTGGCCACAACCGGGGTTCCAACCTGGAACGCTTCGGCAATAGAGATGGGCAGCGCCTCCCACCGCGAGGTCAGCAACATCAGATCCGCTGCCCGCAAATAGCGATAGGGAACCTCGGTACGTCCGGCGAAAAACAAATGCTCATCCAGACCACGCTGTGTCGCCAGCGCCCGCATCTCCTGATCCAGCGGCCCATCCCCGACAACGACAAAGCGATAGCCGGGATGGGTGTCCTTCAGACGCGCGACGCAATCGATCAAGACGTCAATGCCCTTTTGATAGGCCACCCGCGCGAGAGAGACGACAAGATGCGTGCCACCGCGCAGTAAGGTGTCGCGCAGCGCAGCAACATCCTCGGCCGTGTCCGAGGGCGGCGGTTTGATACCTAAGCCAATCACCCGCAGCTTGTCCTGCGGAATGCCCGCGATCTCGGCCAGATCATCTGCGGCCCGGTGGCTGGGCGTAACCACCAGGTCGGCATGACGTGCAATGGTTCCAAACCCTTTGATCCGTTGGGGGTCCGATCCGTGATAGGTCACGACAAGCGGTATATTCAGATTCAGCCGTGCCAGCAGCGCCACCAATGCTGGGGCCGATTCATGCGCGTGGATCACATCGATCTGTGAAGACACAAGCCAACGGCGTAGCGCGGCAGCCCCACGCCCTGCATTGGCCAGACGGCGCGGCAATGTGCCTCCATCACCACCGACATAACGCGTCGGGATGGGCAGGAACCTATCTTCGGCCCATTCCCCGGCCCATTCATCCGGTGTTCCCGCCAGATAGAGATCATGACCACGCGCTTTGAGCCAGGTGCTCAGATCAAACGCGTGCCGGGCGATCCCGCCCAACCCGAAATCAGAGCATGTCTGTACGATACGCAAGGGTTTCAGGCTATCTTGGATCGATTCAGGGCGCATGGAGAATCCAAATATTGCGGGCATAAATGGTGTAACAAGAGGGGAAGCAGATACCAAAAACTGACTTGGTGAGTAATCATTCAAACGATACAATTTGGCTTATCCGATAACATTAACATCGTATTCGATACAATGATCATCCCCGACCGCCATTTGCATGTTCAACCGTGGCAAACTTTAATAGGCCGGGGTCAGGCAGAGCCAGACTGAGGACACTGCACAAGACTGTTTTGGAGAGAGATATTATGAAACAGGCCCAGATTTCGGTCATCATTCCCTGTGTCAATTCTCTGGCTGATTTCAGAACCTGCATGGCGGCGCTGCAAAACCAGACGGGCCCCCAGCCCGAGGTCATTGCCGTGGAGCGCCTTGGCCCTGAATTTGTAAGCAGCGTCAGATCAGAGTTCCCCGAAGTTCATGTGCTGTCAGTTGCGGCAGACGCAACAATCCCGCACATGCGTGCGGTTGGCATCCGCAGCGCCGGGGCCGAGGCAATCGGGATGATCGAGGATCACGTGATTGTTCCTCAGAACTGGACCGAGCGTATGCTGGCCGAACTGGCGGCAGAATCCGATGTTGTGGCCGGGCCGGTGGACAACGTGGCAACCGATACCCTGATCGATTGGGCGGCGTTTCTATGTGAATACAGCGCGGTTCTGCCACCGTTGAAAGACGGACCATCAGATTGGCTGCCGGGGAACAATACAGTCTATCGGCGTGACGTTCTGCAACAGTTCGACAGTGTTCTGGATGACGGCAAATGGGAAAACCATCTGCATGACCGGATGCGCGCCGAAGGCGTCACCCTGATATTGCGCAATGATATCGTCGCCGGGCACAAGATGCATTACACGTTCGGCCTCTATATGGCGCAGAGATATCTCTATTCCAAAAGCTTCGCCGGGGCCCGCGTTCGCGGTGAAGGGCTGGGGAAAAGGCTTCTTATGGGCTGTTTTGCCTTTGCCCTGCCGCCGCTTGTCTATGTCCGCGTGGTCAGGAACATCCTGTCCAAACGGCAGCATGTCCGGCAACTGCTGTTGTCCCTTCCACTTCTGGTACCGTTTTCGCTGTCCTGGGGGGCAGGCGAGATCGCCGGGTACTGGTTCGGGGCCGGGCAATCCTTGTCAAAAGTCCGCTAAGAGGGATCCGCCATGCCTGAGCAGGATCCGTCACGGCCCGATATCTCGGTCATCGTCGCGATTGTCGACGGCAAAGAAGCGTTGCGCACATGCCTGCGCGCGCTGACGAAACAGACGGGTGACCAGACGGCCGAGATCATCATTCCCTATGATCAGCTCTCACACGAGGCCGCCGATATGGAATCAGAGTTTCCCGCATTCAGGTTTCTCGACCTCGGCGTGGTGGCTGGTGGCATGGTGCCGCGCAATGCGCTTGATCTGCACCGGTACTGGGATATACGCCGCGCCAAGGGCATCAAAGCTGCCCGGGGACGCCTGATCGGCCTGATCGAAGACCGGGGTATTCCGGCACGAGACTGGATCACATCTGTCATTGAGTTACAGGAACAGACCGGGGCGGCGGCGGTGGGGGGATGTGCCGATAATGGCTATGATACCACTTGGAACTGGGCCATCCATATCTGCGATTTCAGCCGTTACATGGCCCCCGTTCCAACCGGTGAGGCCGATTTTCTATCAGCAACCAACGCCTGTTACAAAGCCGACACGCTGCACGCGCTGCACGCGCTTTATGAACACCGCTTCTATGAACCCTCAGTTCATGCCGCCCTGCAGGCAAAGGGTCACAAGCTGGTATTGTCGGATCGCCCGCGCACAACGCAGTACCGCCCGCGTATCCCAACATCCAGGCTGGCCGTGGAATGGTTTCACTGGGGCCGCAAATATGCCCGCATCCACACCGGTGAAATTTCGACGGGTCATCGCCTTTTTCGCGCGGCCGTGACTCCCCTTCTGCCTTTTGTTCTGTTCTTGCGGCACCTACGCACCCAGCGGCAAAAGAAAATCTATCTCCGCCAATTCCGGAGGGCGTCTCCGCTTGTTTTCCTGATCGTCAGCATGTGGGCCCTGGGTGAGCTAGCCGGCTACATCCAGGGCACTGAACCCGAGATTGTCTAGGATCAGGGCCGGACCGGTTCCAGCACAGGCAGGTCGACGGCCTGGCCGGTCCGGGTGCTTTCCGCGACGGCGTTGGCAATCTCGATCGAGCGGAGCCCGGCGTTGCCATCTGCGATCCTGACGCTGAGATCACCTGAGCACAGCTTCAGGAAATCCTGCAACTCGGCAGCGAAAGACAACTTGGCAGTGGATTTCCAAGAGAACAACTTTTCCCGAATCGCAATGTCGAAATACTGACGCTTTGTTGTTGTTGGCTTTCCACCAGGCTCTGTCAGGGTCACCAGCGTGTTTTTCATCGGCGCATAAGCCCCCTGTACCATGCCGTGTGTACCATGAGCCTCAATCACAAAGTCATATCCCCGCCACTCATCCCAGGTGGCCTGATATATCGCGGCAAGACCTTCGGGGTTCTTGAACACGGCCATGGCATTGTCCTCGGACCCCGGCAGGTTCCAGACGCTTTCGCTCGCCACGCCATAGACCGACGTCACCTCGCCCAACAAATGGCGCACCAGGTCGGTCAGGTGAATGCCGATATCCCACATCGCGCCGCCCCCGGCGGTAGGTGTCCGGTATTCCCAGTCATGGGTGAAATGAGCCAGCCCATCATGTCCGCCAAACGCACGCACATGGGTGAGATCCCCGATCTTGCCGCTGGTCACGGCGTCTTTGACATACGCAAAAGCCGGGTAATAGCGCATATTGAACCCGGTCGCGACCACACGGCCCGCTTCTTTGGCCGTTTCCAGAATCCTGCGGCAGGTTTCAACGTTGTTGGCCATCGGCTTTTCGACAAGCACATACATGCCGCGTTGCAGGGCGGTAATGCAGGGGTCTTCATGCGTATGCGGCGGTGTAGAAACCACCACGGCATCCATCTCGGTCTCAAAGAATTGCGCGGGGTCGGTAAAGACCGGAGCCCCCCCGGCCACGCGGCGCGCCGCTTCTTCGGACAGATCAAGAACTGCCGCCAGTGTCGTGTCCGGGCATTCTTGGATGGTTTCGACCCTGAGTTTGCCAATTTTCCCGGCACCGCCCACAACCCCAATACGCATGGTTTACTCCTCGTAAAATAACTGCGGGCAACCTGAAACTGGGCGCCCCCTACCGTGTAACACTATTCAATTGAAGATCGTGAATTCATCCCCTGCGCAGTAGCATAGGTACCTGCCCTGCGCTAGGCTTGTGCAATACAACACGTTGCTTTGAATCGTGGGTTTGAGGAAGGGCCGTAAACCGTGACACCGGTAGGATCGGAACAACTCGGCGGTACATCTGTCCTTGTAACCGGGGCAACGGGCTTTATTGGCAAGCGGCTTGTCCCTGCCCTGCTGCAAATCGGTGCCCGGGTTACAGTCGTGCTGCGCAGTCGCCATGGCGCAGCCACCCTCAAAAGAATGGGTGCACGGGTTGTGACCGGATCCATGGCCGACAGGGCGACTATGGAAACTGTTCTGCGCGATCAGGATGTATTGTTTCACCTGGCTTATGACATGCGCGCAACGGCAGCCGATAATCTGGCCCAATTCGACGTGCTGCGCACAGCCGCCGAAACCGCAGGAGTCGGGCGGATTGTTCATATCAGCTCGATTGTGACCTATGATGGCTGGCCTCAACAGGACCTGACCGAAGACAGTTCCAGCGCCCGCGCAGGCGGTGGCCAGTACCGGCAGGCCAAAAGAGCGATGGAGCAGGCCCTGACAGACGGCGCTTGTCCGGTGGCGATCTTGCAGCCGACACTGGTCTATGGTCCAGGCAGTATGTTCTGGACCGATCAACTGGCCGCGTGGCTGGCGGCGGGAACCGTAGTGCTACCCAACCCCGAGGGGGTGTGCAACGCGGTCTTTGTGGACGATCTGGTTCTGGCCATGCTGCGCGCGGCAACCGTTCCGGGTCTGCAACAGGAGCGCTTCATTATATCCGGCGCCGCTCCAATTGCCTGGTCGGATTTGCTGAACGGTTATGCCGACATCATTGGTCAGGGCAACGTGCATCACGTCCCGCTTGCCGATCTCAAGGCGCGTCTGTCGCCGGAAACACCGGATGACAGCGCAGACACGCAATCTCTGGCCGCGCGGATCAGCGCGGCGGCACGGGTCTGGATAGGTCGGGACAGGTTCGAAAAACTGGTACATCGGGTCAAACAGCACCTGCCGCAATCGGATGTGGTTTACCCCGACCGCTACATGCTGGATCTGCTTTCCGCCAAAGGCCAATGCCGGATTGACCACGCCCGCACCCGGCTGGGATACGCCCCTACGCATGACCTTGAGGCTGGTCTGGCCGCCACCCGCGATCATTTGCAGGCGCGATTTCCAAAATAGCATCTCGTAACAAAAGTATTCAGGATTTCAGAGTTTTGCCCCATATCACCATTGACGCCACATCCTGGGAAAACGAACGCGGCTTTGGCCGGTTCACCCGCAACCTGATTGTCGCGCTGGCCGCCCGTGACAGCGGTTTCCGCTATACGCTTCTGTTCGATCAGGAGCCCACACGGCCGGTGCCCGATGGGGTGAAAACCCTTGTCGCGGGGTCTGACACCTCGATGTCCGAGGCCTCATCAGGGGCCAAAGCCCGGGGGGGGGCTGATCTGATGACAATGGCGCGGGCGGCACGGCGCATTGAATGTGATGTCTTCTTCTACCCCGCCGTGTATTCCTATTTTCCCCTACCCGCCCGACGGCCAACGGTTGTGTGTTATCACGACACGATCCCTGAACGCTTTCCTGACCTGATCTTTCCCAAACGCCTCAATTTCCGCCTATGGCAGATAAAATGCTGGCTGGCCAAAAAGCAGGCAACGCGGGTCATGACGATTTCAGAAGCCTCGGCAAAAGATCTGACGCGCCTCCTGCATATCCCGCGGGACCGGATCGACATCATCACCGAAGGTGCGGAATCCATGTTTCGTCCGATCGGGGATCAATCCGTTCTCATCAAGGCCAGACAGACCTATGGCATTCCGCCCGAGGCGCCGCTTCTGGTCTATTTGGGCGGTTTCAATCGCCACAAGAATGTGCTGCGCCTGATTGAGGCCATGCCCCGTATTCTAGCGCACGTACCCGACGTCTATCTAGCCATTGTCGGGCGCACAACCGGGGCGCGGTTCTGGGACAATATCGAAGATCTCAAAGCCAGCGCAGCATCGGATGCCGCCCGATCCGAACACATCCTCTTTACCGGCGAGATCGACGACACGGGTTTGTCAGCTCTACTCAATACTGCCGACGCGCTGGTCTTTCCCTCGCTTTGGGAAGGGTTCGGCCTGCCCGCACTCGAGGCGATGTCCTGCGGCACCCCGGTTTTGTCCTCAGATCGAGGCAGCCTGCCCGAGGTTGTGGGCGATGGCGGGCTTTATTACGATCCCCTGTCCGACCAGGCCCTGGCGGATCAGGCCGTTCGCCTGCTGACCGAACCCGACCTGCGGGATGACTTGTCACAAAAAGCCCTAGCGCGGGCGTCAGAGTTCAGCTGGGACAAGGGAGCAGAGCTAGCCGAGGCCTCGTTCCGGCGCGCGATGTGCTCAAAATAACCGGAATATTCCAAACCCGGTTTCCCTCAGAAAACCTCGACAGTCTTAACTCATTCGCATAATTGGGCAATTATTGGAAACATGCTGCGCCGCTCTCGATCCAGGCCGACAAATATATTGGATTCGCACCCATTCCACCCTATCCGTGAAGAGGGGTGGAATTTTCGGCACCCAGGATGCCAATTGATTTCAGTGTGACTTTGTACGATCAGGATAGATTATGAATTACGAAACCTCGCACCATCAGTCCCTCAAACAGCTTATTGCGGCGCGCGATGCGCGGGTTGCCGTGGTGGGGCTGGGCTATGTCGGCCTGCCCCTGGCCCTGACCGCTTATGACAAAGGGTTCGACACCACCGGTGTTGACCTCAACCCCGACCGCGTAGCGCGTATCAATCAGGGCGATCAGGTCATCTCGTACCTGGAACAGGACCGGATCGCGCAGGCCGTCAGCAGCGGCAAATTCCGTGCGACGCAGGACGCCGCTGCTCTGGCCGAGGCCGATATCATCCTGATCTGTGTGCCGACCCCGCTGACCGACGCACAAGACCCGGACATGCGCTTTGTCGCCGCCGCCGCGCAAACCATCGCACAGCATCTGCGTCCCGGTCAGATGGTAGTGCTGGAAAGCAGCGTCTGGCCCGGTGCCACGACGACACTGGTTCAGCCGATCCTCGAAGCAGGCGGTCTGCGCGCAGGGTCCGATTTCTTCCTGGCATTTTCGCCCGAGCGCGAAGATCCCGGCAATGACACATTCGACACGCACAGCATTCCCAAGGTGGTCGGTGCCGACGACCCGCAATCGCGGCAACTGGTCGAGGATTTCTATCGCGCCATCGTCACCAGTGCCGTGCCGGTCAGTTCAGCTGCCACCGCCGAGGCGGTGAAACTGGTCGAAAACAGCTTTCGCACCGTCAATATCGCGCTGGTCAACGAATTGAAGACCGCGCTCGAAGCAATGGACGTGGATGTCTGGGAAGTGATCGAGGCTGCGGCGACCAAGCCGTTTGGCTTCATGCCCTTCTATCCCGGCCCTGGAATTGGTGGGGCCTGCATCCCGGTGTCTCCGGCCTATCTGGCCTGGCGCGCCGCGGATGCAGGATCTGATACACCGATTATCAATCTGGCCCGCTCCAGCAATGATGCGGTGCCGGAAATGCTGGCGGCACGCATGACGGCAGAACTGGCAGCACGCAACGGGTCGGCGCTGTCAGAGACCGGGCAGCCCCTGACCGGGCAACGCATCCTGCTGATGGGCATCGCCTATAAGCGCGATGTCGAGGACACCCGCCGCAGCCCGGCGCTGGTGTTGCTGGACGAGCTGGAAAAGCTGGGCGCCGAGGTCGACTATCACGACCCTTATTTCCCGCGCCTGCCCGAAGGCGGCGAATATCCGCAGCTGGCGGGCCGGACCTCGCAGCCGCTGACGGCAGACACCCTGAAACGCTATGCTGCTGTGGCTGTCATCACCGATCACAGCGCCCCGGATTACGATCTGGTTGCCCGCGAAGCAGCCATGATCTTTGATACACGCAATGTTTTTGCAAAACGCGGGATCACAGTAGACAGCGGGCGGTTCAGGAAACTCTGAAAAAGGCCAGGGGCCCGGCACCCGGAAGCTGCGGACCATGGCCGAGACACGCCACCGACAACCGGTTTACTTTCAGGCATGTGCAATTCGAAAGAAGACCCCCAGTAATGAGTAAAAAACCGGAAAAAATCTTTGTTGATCTGGATGGGACGCTGGTCAGAACAGACCTGTTTGTCGAGGCTATTCTGCTGTTCCTGAAGAAAAACCCGCTCAATCTTTTTCCGGTTCTCCTGTGGGTGTTCCGCGGCATCCCCTATGCCAAGGCGCGGATCGGCCGGGAAATCGGATTAGAAGCTGCGGACCTTCCGTTCGAAACCGACCTGCTGGATTATCTGCGCGTGCAGAAAGAAGAAGGCAGGCATCTGATCCTCGCAACAGCCTCTCACCGCATCTATGCCGAAAAGGTGGCCTCGCATCTGGGCCTGTTCTCGTCTGTTCTGGCCACAGAGGAGGGCCGGAACTTGAAAGGGTCCAACAAGCTTGCCGCCATTCGTGACACAGCCGGATCCGACGCATTTACCTATGCCGGAGACAGCACAGCCGACAGCCCGATCTGGGCGGCGGCCGGGTCGGGTATTTTCGTCAATGCCCCGGCCTCGGACGTGGCCGCGGCACAGGCTGCGGGTACCGCTGAAAAGATCATCGCTTCACGCCCGCCGGTATGGCGCGCCTTCGTCAAGTCGATGCGCCCTCATCAATACGCCAAGAATGCCCTGATTTTTGTGCCGATCTTCACCTCGCAAATGCATCTGCCCGCTGCGGGGTTCCTGGCGGCGCTTCTGGCCTTTATCTGCTTCAGCCTCTGTGCGTCGGGCGTGTATTTCCTGAATGACCTGATGGACCTGCAGGCCGACCGCCACCACACCAGCAAGCGGCATCGCCCCCTGCCCGCGGGCGATCTGCCACTTCAGACCGGCGTCATCGGGGCCATTGCCCTGCCCGGCATCGCCTTTGCCTTGTCCCTGCTCTTTCTGCCGCCCGCCTTCACGATCGTGCTGATCGCCTATCTGGCCATCACCATGGCCTATTCCTTCTGGCTCAAGCAGATCGCAACCGCAGATGTCATGGTGCTGGCCTCGCTTTACACGCTGCGTGTCATCGCCGGAGCAGCCGCCACGGGCATTGTGCTGTCCTCGTGGCTGTTGGCATTCTCGATGTTCATCTTCGTCAGCCTCGGCTATCTCAAACGGTATATCGAGGTCGCGGCGGCCCCGCATAATGAAGCCAATGTGCATGGCCGCGACTATTCCCATGCTGACAGCGAGACCATGTTCAGCCTTGGCGTCGCCAATATCACAGCCGCCGTTGTCATTCTTGCGCTCTATATCAACAGCCCCGAAGTGAAAGGCTTTTACAGCACTCCGGAAATCCTGTGGCTGCTGTGTCTGCTGCTGCTGTATTGGGGCAACCGCATCTGGGTCGGCGCCCGGCGCGGTCGGATTGCCGACGATCCGGTCCTGTTCGCCTTGCGTGACAGAATAAGCCTTTTGATCGGCGCAGGGTTTGTGCTGATCACCTTAGCCGCCAAATACCTGACCTTTTGAAGCCCGCACCGGACCTGCCGGAAGACACTGTTTAGCTGTGCCCAGCAGACCCGCACATGAAGGAGAACACATATGTCACTCTACTGGTCTGCCCTGTTGATTGCCGTTTGCGCCAATATCTGCACCAACCTGTCGTTCAAGCTGGCCGTGCAGCAGCTTGCCGGGCCTTTCGACATCCGCGCCTTGATACTCTCACCCTGGGCTTGGGCTGGCCTGGTCAGCGGCCTGCTGCTGCTTGGCAGTTTCATTGTCGCCATTCGCGGCATTGAACTGAGCGTGGCCTACCCTGCCGTCACGGGCCTGGCAATGGCCGGTATTTTGCTGGCCGGATATATCCTGTTTTCTGAAACCCTGAGCTTTCAGAAAATTGCCGGGATCGGCCTGGTTGTTGCCGGAGTGGTCGTACTGTCTCAGGTCAAACCAACCTGAGACCAGCGCCCGGCAGGCGGAGATTTGCACATTTGCACGGCAAAACCGCTCAAATATTGCCCTTTCTGAGAATTCCAGAGAAGAATTGGGAAAGGCAGTCCTTTAGTCACAGGCAATACGCAGTATCGAACGAGTAGTGGAGTTCAGCTCCAGCGGGTATCCAATAACCAAATTTTAACCTCAGGTGGTTCATAGTTTTGCCATGATTCCACGTCGGAATTGACAAGGGGGAATCCCCCTATGGCACTGCGATGACCCGCCCTTATTGGGGTGAAAGAAACCGGAACCAGAACGGAGCACCTGGACCAACATGCTGGGAATTATTGGTATAGCGATATGTGTCGGCCTTGTTGCCAGCGTCGCGACCTGGCTCTCCGGGTATTCTCTGCTGTTGGCTTTTGGGGTTTATGCGCTGTCCGGCTGGCTGTTCATCCTGATTGCCATCACCGCAATCTACGCCACCAGATCACTGAGAATGCGCTCAGAGAAACCGGACCACGCCTATTCAGGCTGAGCTATCACTCTTTTCCACTTACCCTCTTGGCCACATAGCCCAGAAACGCCCGTTGCGGGTTTCTGATCTGTGGTCGACCCGATGCGGCCCAATAGGCCAACCAGTCCGCCTCCAGCGCATAGACATCGCGGCCCGGTGCCATCGCCCGGGCTTCTTCCAGCGCCCCTGAGGGCAGGATCGGCTTGTCCGGCCCCTCGACCACCTGACCCCGACGGGTAAAGCGGATCAGGTCACCGGGCTCTTCACTCATCTCGTAATCGGGCAAGTGATCAGCTGCGATCATGTCGCGGATCATCTTGCGGAACACCCGCCGGGGCGAGGCTGACCCTGATTTCTTCAGCAGCACCTCAACCGAGATCCGCCACTCGGGCTGGCGGCCACAATGTTTGCGCGCCAGTTCATAGATCCGCCGCTCGAGCGGTTTGCGCAGGCGGAAGTAATCGCGGCTGAGGGTCAGCACCGATTTTGCCAGCACCGCCCGAAACAGCCAGTCTGACAGTTTCACGCTGACGCTGACCATCCGGCCTGCCCTTGTGTGGCGCACGATCTCCCAGCTTTCGATCAGGCCGAAACCGGTGGTGGTCTCTTTCTCACCTGTGACGATGTTGGTGGTGATCCTGGTGCCGGCCAGCCGCTCGAACGCTTCGCGCAAGCGTTTGTAGCCGTCGCCACTGGTTTCGCGATTGGTCGCCACCAGCAGATCATGCGCCTTGAGATGCAACACCCGGCTGACCGTCCGGCCCGCATTGATCGCCGCCATCAGCTGGCTGATGCAAAAGATCAGGATGTCCTTGTCGTGGATCGTCGCCAGCCCCCGAACCGACGGCGTCACCGTAATCTCGACCCCGTTATGTTCGTAATTGAGGATCCGCCGATCCGGTCGGGTCGAGAGCGAAAACATCGGATGCTCCATCGACCCCATATCTGTCTTGGGCAACGCATCGAAGATGTCGCATACAAAAAAATCGCCCGTTGGGTGCCGGTCGGGCAACAACGCCCCCGACCCGCTCATACTGCCCTGCCCATATGTCCTGCCCGAATCTTTGTTCGTGGTTTTATTGACGCTTACCGTAGAGTTATCCACAGGAGGCGTAAAGCCGCCGGAACGTGGGTTCAGAGTCACTACAACGTGGGATCAGAGTCACCTTATCGTGGGATCAGATTCACTGTAGACATAAAAAATCACAAAAATCTCTTTTTTTTCTTATGCTTAAAGGGAACAAGGCTTACCCGTAACTATTAAATTAACAGGATTCTAACTGGATATTTTTTGACCACTCACCCTAAACCTGCCTTTCAAAGGGAATTTACCCCTTATTTTTGCTTAGAAAATTCGGTTTTATGCTCGCAATGCTTCCACATGCCCCATTTTGTGGTATATTGACCAAAACATAGCACATGAGCAGATTTTCAATGCGAGCAGCACCGTCCGAAGGCCTTCCCCCTTATTTCAATATCGATCCCGATCTGGCCCATGCTGAACTGGGTGAACCAACCGGAACACATGAGTTTTCGCAGATTGCAGATGCCTGTGCCCGAGGACGGGCAGATCTGGCGAACCGCGGTCTGGAAGACGACGGGCAAAAAAAGCTGCGCCTGTTTTCAACATGGGAGATTACCAAATATCTGATCCCTGTGGCGCCTGCCCATTTTAGGCGTGTGCTCAAAGGTAACCCGGATTTGCCGCAAGGGCAGTCTGAAACCGAAGGCGGGGCCAAGTGGTTCACGTTGGATGAGGTTCTTCGGCTGCGGACGTATTTTGCTTCGGAAGGATCCAAGGCGAAAGAATACCGTCCCTACCGTCCTGAAGGGTTGCCAGCCAAAATCGTTTCGGTGGCCAATTTCAAAGGCGGCGTGGGCAAGACCTCGACCTGCGCGCATCTGGCCATGTCCGCCGCGTTGGACGGCTACAAGGTGCTGGTCATCGATCTGGACAGTCAGGGTTCGATGACGTCGATCTTCGGCGGCAAGGTCAGCGATGAATGGCAGACGGTATTTCCCCTGCTCGCCCGTCATTACGCAAGTCACCTGCGCCGCGACAATCAGGGGCGGCTTGACCGGGGTGAAGCGCCGCATCCGATTGACGACACCCTGTCCGAGGCGCTGAAAACCCGCAGCAGCGATCTGATTCAGACCACCCACTGGCCGAATATCGATCTGATCGGCGCTCAGCTGAACCTCTATTGGGCTGAATTCCAAATCCCGGTCTGGCGGATGCAAGGCCGCAGCTGGAAGCTTTGGGATGCACTGACCGATACGCTGGACGAGGATGGGGTGCTGGACGACTATGACATCATCTTCATCGATACCCCCCCTGCCCTCGGCTATCTGACGATCAACGGGCTGGCGGCCTCGGATATCCTGCTGGTGCCCATGGGGGCCTCGTTTCTGGAATTCGACTCCACCGGTCGGTTCTTCGACATGCTGCATTCAACGTTCCAGTCCATTGAGGATGGAGAGAACATGGCCGCCCGCGCGTTGGGGCGCCCTGAGATGGCGTTTCAATGGGACGCAGTGCGCACGGTCATCACCCGCTATGACGGCAGCCAGCAGGCCGAGCTGGCCGGGCTGATGCAAGCCTATCTGGGCCGCACCCTGTCGCCGCACTGGCAGGGATATACGGCGCTGATCGGTCAGGCCGGGGAACAGGTCAACGGCATCTACGAGGCGGATTACCGCGATTTCAACCGCGAGACCTATGTGCGCGGGCGGGAAACCTTTGATGCCACTTATGCCTCGTTCAAGAAGCTTTTGATTGGTGTCTGGCGGGGCGAAGAACGGGCCCAGCAGGCCGAAGAGGCAGGAACACCGGAATTGTCGCTCTGAGCGCGATGTTTCGCGCGCGAAACACGTCTTCTGTGTCCCGAAACAGAGTCTGATCCGAGCAGGAAAAGGAAAAAGTGATGGCTAAACGCAAACGACTGACCCCAGCCCGGCCGGATTATCTGGAAGACAACCGCCCTGCCCCCGGGTTGAACCCCATGTTCCCTGCTGAGACGCCCCGCGCTGCACCGCCGGTTGCACAGGTGGCCGGAGCCACGGCAGCTCAGGCCGCTTTGGAAGAGCTGTCCGGAGAATTGCGTGCTGCCCGCGCCGAAGGTCGTTTGGTGCAGGACCTGCCGCTGGACGCCATCGAGGAAACCTATCTGGTGCGCGACCGGATGACGGCTGATGACGCGGATATGGAGGCACTGAAGGAAAGCCTGAAGGCCCGCGGGCAGCAAACACCGATCGAAGTCGTGGAATTGACCGAAGGGCGGTATGGCCTGATCTCTGGCTGGCGGCGTCTGGCGGCGCTGCGGACGCTGGCGCAGGACACAGGCGATGCACAGTTTAACACCGTAAGAGCATTCCTCCGGCAACCGCAGAGCGCGTCAGATGCGTATGTGGCCATGGTCGAAGAAAACGAGATCCGTGTCGGGCTGAGCTATTACGAGCGCGCCCGGATCGTAGCACGCGCGGCAGAGCAGGGCGTTTACCCGGATGAGGCCGCTGCCCTGCGCGGACTGTTTGCCTCGGCCAGCCGGGCCAAACGATCCAAGATCGGGTCCTTCATCGCGATCTATCACGCGCTGGACGATCATCTACGGTTTGCCTCGGCCATCCCTGAGCGGTTGGGATTGTCTATTGCGAAGGTTTTGAAGGAGGATTCCAAGGCAGCCTCCAAGCTTATCAAGGCTTTGGTTGATGACCCGGTCCATACTTCCGAAGAGGAGAGTCACTCTCTAACACAGGCAACACTGAAATTGAGCAAGAAGGCTCACAATCTCCCAAGAACTGAAGCCAGCGTGCTACAATCGGAAATCATCGGGGGTATTCATCTAACTCAAAGCCGAAACGGCGCCCACCTGACATTGTCGGGTGAAGACGTTTCGGACGCGTTCTTGGCTGAATTGCGGGAATGGTTACAAGCTCGGGCAGGGTAGTGTTTCGCACGCGAAACGGTGCCGGGTTGAAGGCCAGAGTCTGGCTTGCGATTTTTTCTACTGGTTTCGTGAACTGGTCAACTTGATCTTTCGATCATATTCTATCGTCATGCCGGAGTTGAGATATTCAAAATCCGGACCGAGTACGCTGCGAAACTCGCGGGCCGGCGGTCGTTCAGCCGGCCTTTCACAACCGACGCAAAACAACTTGGCTACACCTTATTCCGAAGTAGTGCCGTTTGTGAATTGAGGCCTCACGTCAGATGAACGCTTCTCTCCTCCAGGCACTGAAGCCTGTCCGTGTATGAGAACAAGCAGGCTTGATGCTAACAGCGCGAAGGCTCCAAAAGAGGCCCAAACCGTACCTTTAAAAAACACGGTCTTGGCCGGGTATATTCCGGATACCTCTGCCAGTGTTTCCGATCTGAGTAGGAGCAACACACCTATCAAAGCAAGGGCAAGAGCCACGCCACGTGCGCGCACAAGCACCAAGGCAACAGGTAGCAAAATAACGAGATCATAGTAGTGCAGTGGCGCGAATGCACCAATCACCATCAACTGAACAACAAGCACATCAAGCGCGTCCCAGGACTTGTTTCGATGGGCGATGAAACCAAAAGTTGATGTGGCTAAGATTGTCACAAGCAACGATCCAATATTACCCAGATCAACACCTGTCGCCAGCCACAGCACATGACGAATTCCGGTTATGGAACGCACCTCATTGGCGCCAAATTCCCCATGACTCCCCGAAATGGTGTTGAGCCAAGACACCAAAACCATAGGGTCTTGAAGAAGCGGAGGAAGCGATGAAACAATCGAAACAAGACCAGCTGCAAGAATGAGACGCCAATTGCCCGCGTCCAAGAAAAGAATAGCTGCTGCAAATGGCGCTGCAATCTGAGGCTTAATAAACAAAATAGACAGAGCAAGTATCATGAGGAACTTGTGCTGCATGGCAAATGCAGCAATAAAAAGTGCAAAGCCAAAATATATCAAGATGGTTATCTGGCCGATTACCAGGCAGATAGCAGTGGCTTGGAAAATAGCGGTCAAAAAAACATGCAGGAAAACCATCGACTGCTTGGGTAAACCCGCGATTGTCGCTGTATTCGCGGAACGGTAGCTACCATCTTCATTGTTAGCCCAAAGCAAAAAGCTTGCCCCAATTAGCATGACGACGTTCATGCCGCTCCAGACGACTGAACTGGTGTCCAGCTGGAATTGAGCCAAAAAGAACGTGACAGGCCAGATATTTGGTGGGTAGTACCATTCCTTTGGAACATATCCCTGAGTGATCAGGTCTGGGCCCAATGCACTATACTCGGAACCATAGGGGGACACACCAAGCGCCCAAACTTTACCAGCCAGCCAAAAATGGCGGAAGTCCCAATCTGCAGAGCCAGAGGTAGAATACACCTTCCACGAAAGATAAAGAGCCGCGACAATAAAAAGCGCAACAATACCGCGAGTTACCAAAGTATTGGTTCGCATTTTTGAAATGACCTCATTTACTGTAATAGTGGCACAAGAACCAATCGAAATCATACAGTCAAGTACTGCGGGGTAATCAACGGAACCCGGCCGCGGCTGTGAAGTAGTGGTAAAAGACCCGATCCCAAGGCAAGGTTGCGCAAAACATTATTGTTGGTAATCTTTTCTAGATATGACTGAACTTGGAGCACACAGACACAAAAGTAGACAAGCCACAGCACCAGTGTGTGAAGCGCCTTTGGCAGAAATTTTTGTGAACACTAAGGTCAGTATTGTTATTCCGACCTACAAAGAAGTGGAAAACATCCCTAGGATTTTATCTAAGATTGACGATCTCCGAACAAAAAGTGACCTCGACTGTGAGGTTTTGTTCATGGACGATGACAGCCGAGATGGCAGCGTTGAGGCCGTCAGGCAATCTGGATTCGAGTGGGCCCAAATTGTTGTCAGAACCAAAAACCCAGGGCTAAGCGCTGCTGTTCTGGATGGTTTTGAACTTGCTCAGAACCCAGTTTTGGTTTGCATGGATTGTGACCTCAGCCATCCTGTTGAAAAAATTCCTGCTTTGATCCTTGCATTGAGCTCCGGTCAGGAAATGGTGATCGGATCGCGGTATGTGGCTGGGGGTTCAACGGATGATGATTGGGGTCTGTTTCGCTGGTTGAATAGCCGCATCGCAACCTTTTTGTCACGTCCGTTGACGTCCGTGCGGGATCCAATGTCTGGATTTTTTGCCCTTCGAAAACAGGACTTCAAAAAAGCAGAAGACCTTAACCCCATTGGGTACAAAATTGCTTTGGAACTGATCGTAAAGTGCTCATTCCAAAACATTGGTGAAGTACCAATTGAATTCTTGGATCGTGTCGCTGGCGAAAGCAAACTAACGATCAGTCAACAGCTCAAGTTCATCAAGCACCTCAGAAGGCTCTATATTCACAAGTTTGCTGAGTCGATGTATCTGATACAGTTTTTGGTTGTCGGAGCCTCAGGTTTACTGGTTAACTTGGCCACTTTGACACTATTTCAGGTCTTGGGAGCGAAAGCGGTTGTATCAATTGCGGCCGGAATTTCTGTGAGTATGTGCAGTAATTTTCTCCTCAACCGCCGCTTTAGTTTTAGTTACGCACGAGATTCGAATATTCTCAGGCAGTTTTTGAGTTTCATTTTGGCTTCAATGATCGGAGCCGCTGTGAACTATGCAGTCGCATTGTACTTACAAAGCAGCGTATTCCTTTCGGATTCTTCTTACTCTCTTCAGGTTTCAGCAATCTTTGGCGTTGCAGCAGGTACCGGATTTAATTTTATAGCCAACAGGTTTTTTGTCTTTCGCAAACGTTTCATCCGAGTTCCGAAGTGACACTGGTGAATGTCAAGTGGTGCCAGCACTTCGATAGTTGCAAAAAGCTTGTCAGTCATATCTTGGAACTTGGAATAAGGAATAGCCAAGTAGTTTTGCATCGGTTGCGAAAGGTCGGCTGAACGACCGCCGATCCGCGAGGTGGCAAGCTAAGGTGTGCATTGAAATGTATCCTCCGGCTTCACTTACGCCAGTAGACAAGCACTTCGCCATCCCCAAGGGTTCCGCCAAACTCATGTACGAGATCCAGCTAGTGTTTCGCGCGCGAAACATGTCATCGAATGACAATCCATCTCCCGGAGGACAAGGGTTTGCCTATTTGAGGGCACCTGCTTGATCATCGTCGTTGAAAGCCCAGCTTTTGGCTAGGATATAGGTGGCGATTGGCACCACTGAGAAAATGATCAGCAGGGTCACATAATAGGACAGCCTGCCCAGATCGACCGCGACAAAGACTATAGCCTGGTTCAAGCAGAGCCCTGCCCCTGAGACGACCAGAAAACGGGGCATGGTTTTTCCATGTGTTGCACTGGATGCAAAGCTGAAATGGTAATGGCCGAAATATGAGACAAAGAAACCGGCACAATAGCCCAGTGCATTTGCAGTGAACGGCGCGAACAGCGATGTTTTTACAAAGACAATCCCCAGCACAGCATGGGTGACCGAGGCCAGGGCCCCAACGGTGCAGAAGGCCAAAAGGCTGCGAAACAGAGGCATATCACTCACCCATCGCGATCATGAGAGATAAGCCTGTCCACAACAAATAGCGGACGCTTTTTGCTTTGCATGTAAAGTCGGCCAACATATTCCCCCAAGATGCCGATGGTGAACAGTTGAACAGAGCTGACCAAAAGGACAACAACCACGGTCGACGCCCAGCCCGAGACAGTCTCACCAGCAATCCGCTGCAGGATGACCCAGACAAACAGCCCCAGGCTGACAACGGTCATTGAAAGGGCAAGCCAGCTTGCGATCCGCAATGGAACGGTTGAGAACCCGGTAACGCCGTCGATGGCCAAGCGCAGCATCTTTCGAAACGGGTATTTGGTTTCCCCGGCAAATCTTTCGGCGCGTTCATAAGAGAATTTGACCTGCCGGAACCCCAGCCAACTGACCATACCGCGGATGAATCGGTCTTCTTCGGGCATCGTGTTCAGGTAATCCACAACCTTGCGGCGCATCAGGCGGAAATCGCCGGTGTCCAGAGGGATCTCTACATCCGAAAGCAATCTGAGAAGTCGATAGAACGCCGAAGCTGTTGTCTTTTTGGCCAGGCTTTCACCCTCGCGCTTTATGCGCTGGCCATAGACCACATCCGCGCCTTCATTGAGGACAGCCAGCATGTCAGGCAGCAGTTCTGGAGGGTCCTGAAGGTCGGCGTCCAGAACAAGGACAATCTCTCCGCGGCAATGGATCAACCCGGCAGACAAAGCGCGCTGATGGCCGTGGTTGCGCGACAGAACAACACCACGGATATTCGGGTTTTGATTGGCAAACCCTTCGATCATTTCGACGGTCCGGTCCGTCGACCCATCATCGATCAGAACAAGTTCATAGTCCGTGCCAAAGGTTTCAGCGGCAACATGCGTGGCGCGCCGGACCAGTTCATCCAGCACAGCTTCTTCGTTGTAGCAAGGAACAACGATGGACAGCCCCGGGCGCGTGCGGTCGGCTGTTTGCGCAAGCTCGTGCACCGCTTCCTGTGTTTGGCTGTTCATCTGAAAATGTCTCCGCCGTACTCTTTAAAACCAATCCCAGAAATCAAACCCGCAACGGGCCAGCAATTCAAGTCTGCGAAGGGGGAAGATTGTTTGTACATAATCGACAATCAGAACCAGAACCTGCGCAAAACTTGCAATCATCAGGGCTGCGGGTCATTACTGAAGAGTTCCACGGGAGAATGTGTTGTGGTGTTGTTTTGGTTGAAAAGTTGTTTGTATCACTGAAATCCCGTTCGGTTCTGGTGCCATTTTTGCTGTGCCTTTTGGCCTATGTTCCTCTGATCGGATACCATGTCGCTTCGTCCGGTTATAATCCGGACGAGTGGAGGTTTGCCGTCGGTCTGGAAACCGGTTTCGCAGATGTTCACATGAGATGGGCCACCCATGTAGGGCACAACCTTATTCTGGGAGGGCAATTTCACGATCTGCTGCATGCCTGCCTGACCTTTGTTCCGCTGTACGGGATCAGTGCCATACTGTCCGTGCGGGCCATTCCTGACGGGCATCCAGCACTGCGGGGTGGCGCGACGGTTATGATCTTTCTGGCCGGGGCCTGCCATGTCTATCTGACGGAAATCCTGCATTATCAGACACTGGCATTGTGGTTTACGCTGGGCCTGTTCCTGTCCGTGCTGGCGCAGACCCTTGTCACCCCCGAGAACCGGTCCGTGTCCCTGTTGGGGTGGGGGCTGCGCATCCTCCTTGCAGCAGAACTGACGGCGCTGAGCCTGGGGCTTTACCAAAGCTACGTGTTTCTCGGGTTTATCATTCCTGCCATGGCCATGGTCCGGGTCGACCGGTTTTCCAACCTTCAGATCGTGAAATCGTTGTTGGCAGTGCTGTGTGCCGCCGGGCTGGGGGCCATGTTGTACCTGTATCAGCTAAACGGTCTCATCCGATGGCTCGAGCTTGAGCCCTATTTCAGGTCTGCGGGGGTGCCTCCGACCGGCGTGCTTGTGGAAAAGGCGATGTTCCTGCCAAAGATGTTGTATCTGGTCTATGGCGGCAGTCTTTTGGGAACGCCACACCCGTTCCGGGGGCTCTATCTTTTGGCGTCGATGGTGGCTTTGTTTTTTCCCCTTCTGGCCGTACTTGTTCACGTTTTCACAGACAAAACCACGAAAATAACGCCGTTGTTTCGAATTCTGCTGGGCAGCTACGGGGCTCTGGTCACCCTGCCTATGGTTGTTTGGTTCCTTTATCCCGACATGTTCCTCGTTGGGCGCTCTATCGGGTATACGGGCTTTGTGTTGGCGGGGATTGTGTTCGTCAATCTGGGCCTGATTGTCAGCAGCCTGTCCCCCGGCCTCTTCAGACGCATCTGTGCGGCCTGTGGCCTGGGCACGGCAGCCGTTCTGGCAGCCAACAGTGTTGTGGCGTCACAGCTGTTATGGCCGGTTTTTCGGGCAACGCATGACCGGGATGTGGCCCTTGCTGACGCGATCGTCGACGCAGCCGGACAGATACCGGGATTTGACGTGGGTCGCACACCCATCAGAACCATCGGTGGCGCGCAGTATGACGATCTTGCCTTTGGCAGTTTTATCAACCCCAGCACATTTCATCCGGGGGTGGATATGAACTCTGTCTTCCAGGTTCGGTTCGGGGCGCCGGCTCCGGCAGGGTCCCTGCCGTTTTCGCCGCGCCCCTGCCCGGCTTTTCCCGCGCCCGGATCGGTGTTTCTGAGCGATGAAACCCTGTTTGTTTGCCTTGAGGCGTCAGACGGGCCCGTGGCGTTCGACACCTGCGCTCCGTTTGATGCTGGGACAGGTCCGGCTGCGTTCTGCTGGAATGAGGGCCTGTATATCCTTGCGGGACAAAGCTGTGAGGCGATTTCTCTCGAAACCGGCGATATTCATGTCACGCTTCCTCAGCATAACAGAGCGGAAGAGCTTGCGTTTATTCATCAGGTCGAACCCAGCCTGGTGAATGGCGTGTGTCTGCGCCCGCTCAGCCAGTATGCTGTCGATGTGTCAGATATCATTCTGCGCCGCAGGCCCGTTCCGGGGGCACAGGCGGCTGAAGCCCGGGGCAGGGCGGCAGAGGCCCTGCCGCTGGATCGGGTTTTTGGTCCGTGATCAAAGCCCCGGCGGTGTTTACTTGCGGCGGTAGACCAGCACTTCGCCATCCCCAAGAGTTCCGGCAAACTCATGTACGAATTCCAGCGACCCTTCGGCGTCCTGCGCCAGTTCTGGTATGGCGCGAAACATCCGGCTGGGGAACAGGATGACGATTATCACCGGGCCGGGCTGGGCCATTGCCCGGGCATAGCCCTGCGGGTCGGCGATGGTTGTCCAGTCCGCGTTGAAATGGCTTTTGAATATCGGGCCCCCGGGATTGATCGCATAAATCCGTTCGGACGGGCCACGCGTTTGTTCCACCAGTTCAAATGCCCCGGCCAGATCCTGCTTTGGTGCCACATAGTTGCGCTGAACCAGAAATACCGACAGGGCCAGCATTGCAACCACACCGATGGCAAACAGGGGCCGTTCCAGCCCGGACTGGCCAATCACCCGCGCAACGACACCCGCGCCGTACCAGCAGCCAATGACGGCAAGTACGATCACAGGGGCGATATCGACGAAGAAAAACCTGGGCCAGACCCGCATATCGAGCGCCAGAAGAACGGCCAGCGTCACAGCGATATGCGCCACGATGCACAGAAAGAACAACGGCTGCGTTGAATGCGCGCCAACGGCACCCAGTGCGATTACAACCAATCCGCCGATGGCGACGATCAGCGTCAAGGCCCCGGTGCTGCCGACGGCGGTACGCACCCCTTCCAGAACGGTCCAAAGCGGGTTTTGATATTCCTGCATGGGGTCAACGGCGGATGAAGCTGAAATTTCACCCATTGTGCCGGCGATGCTGCTCAGGATCGGCAGATAGGCCAGAAGAACAAGAACAGAGGCCAAAGCCACGGCAATCAGCGGCTGCAGCACCCAGGTGCGGGTCAAAGGACCTCGGCCAAATCCGGTAACCAGCGAGATAAGCCATACCAGCCCCAAGGCGACAAAGAAAAAGGCTCCAGTCAGATGGGTGAAGACAGCGGCGGCGGCAGTACATGCGAAAGCGATCCAAAGTCTGAGGGTCGGTGTGCGCATTCCCCGCAAAAAGAAAATCAATCCAAGCGTGCTCCAGAACGCAAGCTCGGTATAGCCGCGGGCGTTCTGTGAAAACCAGACCTGATGATAGGACAGGGCGACAAGCAGGGCCGACACATGCGCGATACCCGATCCGGCAACATCCCGCGCCAGCCACCAGATGGCCGCGACGGTGCCAACACCGAACAGGACAGCCGGAAAGCGGTAAGCCCATGCCTGATCGCCAAATATCTGCGACATCAGCTTGGCCTTCATGCTGAAGAAATAATGATGGTTCATCGAATATTCGCGCATCATGTCCCCCCAAGGCAGGCGAACATGCGTGTCGACGGTCCAGATTTCATCGTACCACAGTGGTGCATTCAGCCCGGCCGTTCTGAGGACGGCGGCAATAAGCAGGATCAGTAGAAGGATCGCCAGATCATTACGGCCAAGTGTGGGGGATGGCTGGGTCATGAAGATGTCTCCGGTCACAGCTGGGGCAATTAAGGATCGTCATAAAATATCGATTGCCCGCACTGCAGATAGGCTCGTTTGTCCGTCAGCATAGGTCATATTCCTGTCCTGGGGGTCCTTACCGACTCCGACCGTATCCATCTGGGTAATTTAGACAGAAATAGACCCTGAAATCGAAACATTTTGAGAAAACTGTTTTAATTGTTAATTTGCGCAGAGCAGATTTGGTTTTTCGGCTTCGTGCAACAGCGCGGAAGTTGCAGTGTGTTTGGTCGTATTGTGGCTATGGGTTAGTGTTTTCAGGGTTAAAAGGTTCAATTATGGCGATACATAATCACTTATTATCACAGATAAAAATAGGTTCAGGCGACTTTGTCGTTGATGTCGGAGGCGGGCACCGCCCCTTTCACCGTGCCGATCTTGTGGTGGAAAAGTTCCCGTTTGATTCTGACCTGCACCGCAGCCAGCCGGTTATGTTTCCAGATGCGCCTTTAGTTATTGCCAGCGCCGAAAACCTGCCGATTGCGGACCAGTCCTGCGATTTGTTATTTTCGTCTCATTGCATCGAACATCTGCCGGATCCGCCGCAGTTTATCGAAGAAATCAAGCGCTGCGCAAAATCCGTTTACCTCGAGTTCCCATCCCGTAGGCTCGAGATGATGTTCGCTTGGAACTTTCATCCGTGGCTCATTGAGGTCGAGGGCACCCGGCTTATCTGTTATCGAAACGATGTGCCCCAGTTCTTTGGCGACATGTTCCATAAGGAGTATGATGCTGCGATCGGGGCTTGGGGTGAATTGCATCACGAAGAGCTGAACACATCACTGTATTGCAATACCTCAGAGCTTGAATGCGTAATTTCCGAGGAAACCGCGATTGAGATGCTGGTCCGAACCTCTCCACGAGGACAAGACAGGGTCAATATGTCATTGCCTGTCAGTCGCCCTCGCTATTCGTTAAGGCATGTACTCGCTCTGGCAGCTCAAAGTTATTTGCCAAGATCTGTATATGACTGGCTGCAAAAACCGCGTCGTTTTAAAACAACACCCACCGATCTGAGTTTGGATATCCTCCCAAACCTGAGATGCCTGGAATGTAATAAATCGGATTTGGCTCCGAAGAATGAGACGCTCGTTTGCTCTTGCGGCGCAATCTATGCCCGTGATCGTGGCGTGCTTGATTTCGATCACATATTGCATTGACGTTTCGTCGCGAAAGACAAAGCGGAGGCGCGTTCACTCTATGATAAGCCTACGATACCCGGACCATCATGTGTTGCGGGTGAATGCGGCATGGGTGCGGGTCAGAGCAGCATTGGAGGTTTTAATCAGCAGCGTTTCGACCTTGAGGTAATAGAGATGCGCGACGGCGAGGTTGATGAGAAACAACACTATAACAAGTGTCATAAATATCAGATAGTTAAGGTTACTGCTGGTGGGCAGCATATACACAAGGGCCGGGATCAGGATCGCATGCAGCAGGTACAGCGCATAAGATGAATCGCCCAGAGGACTTAATCCATGAAACAGTTTCAGTCCCCGTTTGTTGCGTTCCAGTACGACCACTCCGGCCACCAGGAAGAAGCTGGGCACCCCCCAAAGCACAACGGCGGGATAGCGGTGGTAATCCAGCACAAGACTGGCTGCAAACCCCAGAAGCGCAACGACTACCATGGCTGCGCCTTGCCAGGCGGGCAGGGGGCGGGGCCGTGTCGCCATCATGCCAAGCAAGGCTCCTGCCGCAAACTCCAACAGCAGAGCGCTGGTCATCAGTCTTGGCAGACCAAAGGCCGTCTCGCTTGAGGGGGACCAGAAAACACCAATGGCGGCGCTGATCAGAAACAGAACGCTCAGCCAGATGACCCGTTGCAACAGAGGGATGCGCAACGCGATCAGCACCGCAAAAATGGCGTAGAAATAGACCTCATAGGCCAATGTCCATCCGACATCGATCAGGGCGCTGGCGCCATTTGGCAAAAGCAGCACGGATCCAATCCAGATCGTGGCCTGATCGGGAATCGCACGGCCTGTGAGAAGGGCCAGAGGAATGCCGATACACGCCACCAGCCAGTAAGATGGATAGACCCGTGAAAACCGTTTGCGTAAAAAACGTGTCCAATCGCCGTTATTGTCCTGGTTTGTCCACATCATGATGAAACCGCTGACAACAAAAAAGATATGGACACCGGATGCACCGAGGCCGGCAATATAGGTTGTATTCGGCAACGAAACGCCGAGGCTTTGATGCAGCCAAATTACGCAGTGGTAAAGAGCAACGGCAGAGGCGGCAATCGCCCGAAGCGCCTGAATGGAATGAAGCACTGGTAAAACCTGAACACTGAAACTGCCAACAGCCTAGGGGACCGCAGCAAATTTCGTCAAGCTCTTCGCCGATGCCAGAAAGGGCGGCCAAAGACCCGCTGCTATCCGGGATTAAGGGGCCTGACCCGCAGCTCATTCATGACAGCTGTCTTTTCAGTTGCTATGAACATGCTGTGTTAAAACGGGTTTTGAGCAGATGCAGATTGAACAGATGATCCCGTCGGGCGTTTTGATCCTGACCGTGCCCGCAGGGAACAGGTTTAGCCGAAGAAGAAGGACTGTGTGAGCCGGTTGCAGCGTCTATCGCCGAGAGCCGGTCAGGTACGATTGATTTCAACCCCGTCGACGGATCGCTTGTCCGGGTTCGACGGTCTGATTGAGAAAAGGGTAAAAGCGGATCAATGAAGAGTGATGACACAAAATACTTGCTTATTTGCAATACGTCGGATGGTCTGATCGCTCAGCTCAACGGCATTGTCGTTCAATTGCAGTTTGCGCGCCGGATGGGAATGACGCCGATCATCTATCTACATCAGAGAAGCTATATGTTTGGCGGTCCAAACCCGTATTTCGACGCCGAACACGGACCCAATGTCTGGGATTATTACTATGAACCCGTTGGGGTGTC